>DASVUA010000977.1:0-1783 GCA_036387295.1 Thermoanaerobaculia bacterium
CCCCCCCCCCGCCGCTCCACCAGACGAACGTTCTCGCTAGTGCCTGACGCCTCTGCGTTTGGGGCCGGCGGGGACGGTCAGTTCTGCGCGCCAGGCGCCGCGGCCGTGGGTGAAGGCGTAGACGGCAAGGCCGGAGGCTCCCTGGCCGATGACGACGCTCTCGGTGACGACGGCGGCGAAGCCGCTGTTTTCGACGAACCAGGTCTGGCCGCCGTCGAGCGTCACGAAGACGCCGAGGTCGGTGCCGAGGTAGAGGCGCTCGCGGCGCGTCCGATCGACCGCCAGCGAATGGACCGGAATGTCGGGGAGGGTGCCGTTGCCGATGCCGTCGATGGAGCTCCACGTCACGCCGAAGTCGGTCGAGCGCCAGACGTGCTTGCCGCCGAAACCGGCGTACGTCGCGTACACGACGTTCGCATCGACCGGATCGACCGTCAGCGACGAGACGAATCCGGCGCGCGGACGCGTCGACGGCCAGACCGTCGTGTCGGTCGACGCGCGTGCCTGCTCGTTGTGCAGGATGTCGCCTTTGGTGGTGCCGACCAGCATGCGGTCCGAGGAGGCCATGGCCATGGCCGAGATCATCCCGTTATCCGGCACCGGCGCACTGGCGCGATTCCAGAGCCCGAAATTGATCGTGCGCCAGAGCGTCGTGCCGCCGAGCCAGACCGTGCGCGAGACCTGCGGATCGAGCACGAACGGCGTGATGAAGAGCACGTCCGATTGATCGAGCCCGCCCGTCAGTGACGAGAACCGAAGCCCGGTCGGCGATCCCGACGCGAACAGCAGCCGTCCCCACTGCTGCGTGACGTAGATGAGCGACGAGCTCGGATCGAACGCCACATAGCCGCCGTCGCCGCCCATCAGCCGCTCCCAGTGCTGCGGCCCCATGTCGGTATCGCCGATCACCGTGCCGTTGTCCTGCGCGCCGGCCATGAAGCGGCGGCCGTCCGGGAAAACGGTGCCGTGATAGAACTGCGTCACGCCGTAATTGTTGTTGAGCTCTTCGAACCGTAGCGCGGCGCGCTTTTCGACGCAGATCGCATCGCGCCCTTTCGGAACCGTGGCCAGCGCGTTGTCCGAGCGCGCGACGCCGCCGTCGTTGCCGAAGAAGACCGTCGTATTCGTCGAGCCGTTGTACTGCGGATGAAACACGATCACGTGCTGGTCGGCGTGCAGGTAGGGGAGCTTGTTGCGGTCGTCGCCGAACCAGTACGACGCGAGGCCCCACGTCGAGCCGCCGTCGTCCGAGCGGAAGATGTCGACGCCGCCGGCGAACACGCGATCGGCGTTCGTCGGATCGACCGCGATCGTGTTGCAGTACCACCCCATGTTCGTCGGCTCTTCGTCGTCGCGATCCGCGCAGATCTTGTGATCGATGGTGATGATGTTGGACAGCATCGTCGGACCGACGATGTCGTGCGTCGAATCTTTCCGCACGCGGGCCGTCCAGGTGCCGGGATCGCCGTTGCTGTCCGAGCGCCACACCGCGTGCATCGCTTGCGTGTAGCGGCCGGGCGTGTTGGTGGCGGACAGGCCGTAGATCACCGACGGATTCGACGGCGCGATCGCGAGCGAGGTCCGTCCCATGTCGGCCTCGGTGTGCACGGCTTCCCACGCCGCGTCGAGCTGCGCGTTTTTCGCGCGATAGATCGTCGCCTGTTCGAACGTGCCGCAGGAGGCGAACAGATAGTCGCCGCTCGTATCACCGCGATACGCGAGATCGAGGCAGCCGCCGCGCACCGTGACGGGATGCACGTTCGTCCACGTCTGACCAGAATCG
>DASVUA010000978.1:0-1973 GCA_036387295.1 Thermoanaerobaculia bacterium
CCCCCCCCCCCGCTCCACTGTTGCACCGCTACGATCGCCTCGTCGAGCTCTCCCGCGTGCGCAGGTAGAATCCTCCGGCCATGAAAGACCGCATCGACGCCATCCTCCGGCGCAGCCAGGCGGAGTACCTCGATTCACTGCTCCCCGCACGCGACGCGCTTCTCGAGCAGATGGAGAAGTTTGCCGAGGAGCACGGGCATCCGATCGCCGATCCGGAGGTCGCGCAGCTGATTCGCGCGCTGCTGCGCGTCAGGTCCCCGCGCCGCGTGCTCGAAGTCGGAACGAACATCGGGTATTCGGTGATCGTGATCGGACGCGAGTGCGATCCCGACGCGGTGGTCGAGACGATCGAGATCGATCACAACACGCTCACCACCGCGCGCCGCTTCGTCGCCGAAGCAAACCTGCCCTGCCGCGTCGTCTTTCACGAAGGGGCGGCGCTCGACGTGCTCCCGCGCCTCACCGGCCCGTTCGACTTCGTCTTCATCGATTGCGTGAAAACCGAGTACGGCGACTATCTCGACGCCCTCCTGCCGAAGCTCGAGCGCGGCGCCGTGATCGTCTGCGACAACCTTCTCTGGAAAGGCCGCGTCGCCGGCGGCGAGCACGACCCCTCGACCGATGCGCTCCGCGCCTTCAACAAACGCATCACCACCGACCCGCGCCTCATCACCAGCGTGATGGCCGTCGGCGACGGAACCGGCGTTTCGGTTGTGCTGTGAGAAGAAGAGGCGCATAGGCGCTTAGGCGCAGAGGCGCTTGGGTGACGGATCGCCTGGCGCATCGGCTCAGGCACACGGTATACAAAGCGGCGGCTTTTGCCGCCGCTTTTGCTGCCAAAGCAGCTGTACCGCGGCGCTGGCGAAACATCCCCCAAGCGCCTCCGCGCCTCCGCGCCTAAGCGCCTCTCTTCTGCCCCAAACAAAAACGGCGGGCCGAAGCCCGCCGTTGCGTGATGCTGGAGTGTGTGGGTGTCTTACTTCGTGGCGCCGGCGGCTGCGGTCGTCGTGGCGGCTTTGATCGTGCCCTTGATCGGGATGGTCACGACCGGCTTGACGCTGTCCGAGGTGTGGATGAGGACCGAGCCGTCGAGCACGCCTGCCTTCGCGTTCGGCGCGATCTGCAGGGTCACTTCGTATTCGCCCTTCTTGTCGGTCGGCTTCACGGCCGCGCTGACGCCGGCGACGCCCGACTCGACCTTCGTCACCGAGAACTTCTCGGGGGTCTTGAGGTCGTTGGAGCGAAGCACGATGGTGCGGGTTGCGGCGGTGTCGTTCGGCGTGATCTCACCGAAGTTGACGCCGGTCGGCTCGACGCGGAAGGTCGGACGGACGACGCCCGAAACGCTCACCCAGTACTCTGGCTGATGCTTCGAGTTGGTGACGACGCGGATCTTCTCGGCAATCGGGCCGATCTTCGCGTCCGGTCCGCCGAGGGTGACGTTCAGCTTGTACTGAGCCTGGCCGGCGCGGCCGAGCTTCGGAACGATGTCGGCGCCTTCGGCTTTCTTGACCTCGACGTTGATCCACTCCTGCGGCGCTTCGATCTTCACGATCTCGAACGGCTCTTCATCTTCGGAGTAGAGGGTGACGGACTGCTTCTCGACGTCGCCCTGCAGCATGTTGAAGCGGACGTAACCGGCCGGGTAGGCCTCAACGTACGGCTTCACGACGGCGGTGATCGTCACCTGCGCGCTCGGCGCGGCGGCGTCATTCGTCTCGAGCGTGACCGACTTCGAGATCGGGCCCGCGAAGTTCGTGGTGTCGACGTGCGTCGAAATCTTGCCGGTCTGTCCCGGCTTGATCACCTTGTCGAAGTCAGCGACCGTGCAGCCGCACGTCGGTTTGGCGGCAAGAATTTCGAGATCGGTGGTTCCGGTGTTCTTGACCTCGAACGCCCAATCAATCTTCTGACCCTTCGGAACCGTACCGAAATCCTTGACCGGCTCAACGAGCGTCAGGCGCGGGGCTTTC
>DASVUA010000979.1:0-3748 GCA_036387295.1 Thermoanaerobaculia bacterium
CCCCCCCCCCCGCTCCACTGGTTTCAATTTGCACGACCAGGCCCGGGCAACCGGCAACCAGAACCTACAACGCCGCCACGATCCGATCGGCAAGCGTGCCCAGGGCCTGACTCATGGCGGCCACAATGCTCGCGCTTTCTGTCGATTGCAGGTTCACTGTGATGCGCTCGTGACGGGTCAGCTCGCCGATGGTCCAGCGGGCGTCGAGGACGAATACGTTGTCGGGGCCGGGCGCCAAATCCTCGAACACAATGAACAGTGACCGCATTGTGGCGGGTTTTGCCTGGCCGGGGAGGACGACCATCCCTTCGGGCATTCTGTTCGCCAGATCGAACGCCAGCGTATGGATCACCATTTCTTCGAGTGGCGCGGCCCATTGATGCGTGCCGCGCACTTCGAAGCGGTGATCGGCGCCGCGCAGCACAATGCCGCGCCGGTCGAGACCGGGCGGGAGCTCGATGCCGTCGATGCCGACCGGAACGCCTCCCACGGCCGGCACTGCAGCCGTGGCGGGAATCGTTTGGAGCGAGTAAAACTGGTTCGGCGGCCGCTTGAGAAACCCGCAGCCGCCCAGGAGCAGGCACACGAGCAGGAGAGCGGTGCGGCGGATCGTCATTCGCGCCTTCCTTTGATCAATGAATCGGGATTTTCGGTGAGATACGACGCCAGCGAGCGGACTGCTTCCGCGGCTCGCGTCAATTCGCGGATCAATTCCGCGACGTCATAGTTCTGCTTCTGTGAAGTGCCGAGTAATTGTTCCGCTCTCTTGGCCGCCGCCTCGGCCGACGACGCCGCATTGCGCAGGCTCGCCACAATGGGCTCGATGCTCTGTGACGCGGACGTGGCCGTCGTTTCGACCGTCTTTGCGGCCGCCTCTGCAGAATCGGCCGCATTGCGGATGCTCGTCACGATCGGATCGGCATTCGCACCGGCGGTATTGGCCACTTTTTCCAATTGTGCGAGCGACGAATTCAAACGCTCGAGGCTCTGATCGAGACGCGGGTCGCCGACCAGTGTGTCGAGCCGCCGCGCCGTGCTGCGCAGATGGCCGGCGATCTCGCCGATCGGCAGCCCTTTGATCGTGTTCGCAACGTCGGTGATCGACGCCATCGCCCCCGCGAGACCGTTGCCTTCCGCGGCCGCCGGAATGATCGGCGGATCGTTCGCCAGGACGAGCTGCCCTGTGCCGGGTCGCGCAATCGTGTCGAGCACCACCGCGCTCGCACCCGGCAGCACGAGACTGGTTGCGAGCGAGGCGCGCATGCCCTTTTGCACCAGCCGCTGCATGATGCCGTTCATCGTGCCGCGCAATTCTTCACGCGTCATAGCATCCGTGACCGGAATCTCGAGCAGGCGCGGATCGATCTCGATCGTCACCGGCGTTTCGAGCGTCGCCGTCTGCGCGAGATAGCGCAGACGGACGTCGCGCACGCGGCCGACCTGCACGCCTTTCATCTGCACCGGCGTTCCCGGCCTCAAGCCGCCGATCGGGCCGGGAAAGTAGGTGAGGTAAGTGAGGTGCGGACCATCCGCCGCCGCAATCGCGGCATTGCGCGATTCGTACAGTTGGAAGCGTGATTTTTCTGCGGCCGGCATTCCGGCCATGACGTCGGGCGTGTAGAACGCGAGCGGCGCGTTGAGGAGCGAGGTGAGCGAGGCGTCGCCCATCGAGACGCCACCGCCGCCAAGCGAGAGCGAAACTCCGCCGGCCTTCCAGAAGCGCGTGCTCTCTCTCACGTGATTGACGAAGCGCTGGACGACGAACACGTGCACGGCCGTTTTGCCGGTGCGTTCGTCGTGCTCCGCGCCGAGCACGCGGCCGGCGCGAATGCCTTCGAATTGCACGGGAGTGCCGGCGACAATCGAGCCGACTCCTTCTCCCTCCAGAATGAACGTCTTTCCCGCCTCGGGTGAGGCGAGCACTGGCGGATACTCCTGCCCGACGAACTCGCGCGTCTCTTCGCCTTCTCCCGGCGAGATCCCGACATACGTGCCGGAGAGCAGGCCGCCCAGCCCGCCGCCTTCGATGCCCGGCTCGACGATCCAGAAGCGCGTCCCTTTGCGCAGCGCGTGGTTCATCGACGCATCCATCGTGATGCGCACCAGCACGGCCTTCATCTCTTCGTCGACCGTGATCTTCTGCACCGTGCCCACTTTCGCGCCGCGGAATCGCACGGGGCTGTAGCGGTCGAGGCCGCGCGCTTCGGCAAATCGGACCGTGACGTCGCCGCCGCCGAATCCGTAACGAACCACCAGCCAGCCGACGAAGAAAATCGCCAGCACCGGGATCACCCAGATCCACGGGTTCCATCTCGCGACGCGCACACGCGCCTCGGGCGCGCTCTCTTTTCTGCGATCCGGAATGTCGTCGTACTCGCTCATGGCACCTCTCCGGCCGTTTTCCACATCAGTCTCGGGTCGAAGAGCCGCACCGCGAGGATCAGCAGCGCGACCAGCATGAACAACGGCGTTGCGCCAGGTCCCGCCACGATGTCATCGAGGCCGCGAAAATCGACGATCGGCGCGGCGATCGCGGCGATGAACGGAATGATCATCGGCCACCGGACGAGCTTTCGCAGCACGCGGTACACGCGCGTCCGAAACACCAGCCCGTCGCGAAGCGGAAAGCGGACGCGCGCGAGCAGCCAAAGCAATCCCAGAATTTCGACGAGCGGGATGACGACGCCGGCGAGCAGCACGACCACACCGATCTGCCAGTAGCCGCGATCCGCGAGGAGCTGCACCGTGCCGAGCACCGTGTGCTCGAGCACGCCCGTGAGCTGATCGTTCACCATCACCGAAGTCGCGTACGCGGGGAAGCACAACGGCACCGCCGCGGCGACCGCGCCGATGGCAGGTGCGAATTGCGGGATGACGTCGCGGTCGAGAATGGCGCCGCAACGCGGGCACGGATCGCCCTTGCGTCGCGTCGTCACCACGAGCTCACACGTATCGCACGAGACGACATAGCCTGTTTCGTACGACGAATGATCGGGATAGATCGCGTTCCAGGTCGCCCGGCGATCGAGCGTGCTGTCGCCGAGGATCGCGAGAAGAGCGACGGCGAGGTATGCCCATGCGCCGACGCGTACCGCCACGTCGGCGGGAATCGACGCGCGGTAATACGCGACGATGCCGGCGATCATCACGACATCGGTCATCGACCAGATGCGCAGCTCTTCACTCCAGCGGAAGAGCCGCCCGCGCTGCCACACCTTCCAGCCCCAGCGGACGGACCCGAGGACGAGGACGAGAAAGAGAGCGCGCAACGCCGGAAACAGAAACGCGAAGAAGAGAAAACCGAACGCGAACGGGAACCAGACTTCGCTGTAGATCACCGGCACGCTCGAAACGAGACGGCTCTCTTCGAACACGAGGTTCCGGATCGTCGAATCCATGAGCGGCATGAACACCGCGGGGGGCAGAAGGACGAACATCGCGGCCGAGCAGGCCAGCGGGACGTCGAACGTCGTGCGGCTCCGTTTGTCGAGCAGACGATCACATCGATGGCAGGTGGCGCTCGACCCCGGTTCGAGATTCGGGATCGTCTGCGTGCTGCCGCAATCGGAGCATGTAATCGTCATCTGACGCTCGCGCCAAATGCAAGAGAGGTTCCCAACCGCCGAGGCTGATTGAACACTGGTTTGGAGTGCGGCGGCAAAAGCCGCATCGTGCGGGAACGGACGCGATCGCTGTGGCAATCAACACCCATTGGTTCAGTGGAGCGGCGGGCTCTTAGCCCGCCGGT
>DASVUA010000980.1:0-3423 GCA_036387295.1 Thermoanaerobaculia bacterium
TTCGCCACGACCTGCAGCAGCCGGTCTCCGACCGTGTGCCCCAGGGTGTCGTTCACGATCTTGAAGCGATCGAGATCGATGTACATCACGGCCACACCGCTCCCGCGGCGCCTCGCCTGCTCGAGCGCGTGATCGAGACGATCCTGAAACAGGAAGCGGTTCGGAAGATCGGTGAGCGTGTCGCGATACGCGAGATGCTGCAGCGTCTCCTCGGCCAGCTTGCGCTCGGTGACATCTCGATAATTGATGACGATCGCGCCGACCGCGGGATTGAACAGCAGGTTCTTGTACGTCCCTTCGATCCAGCGATATTCGCCGCTCGCGTGCTTGAGGCGCACCTCGCCCGCGAGCTCCGCGTTGTCGGCCGTCAGCAGGACGCGCAGGTTCTTGCGCGCCAGATCGAGATCGGCAGGATGAACGAGGTCCGCAAAATTCTGCGCAAGCAGTTCGCCGTCGCCATATCCGAGGACGCGCGAAGTGGAAGGTCCGGTGTAGAGAAACACGCCGTGCGCATCGACGAGCGCCACGCCCTCGGATGCATTTTCGACGAGCGCCCGATAACGATCCTCCGTTTCGGCGCGCGCCGTTTCCGCACGGCGTCGCGCATCGTCGCTCTCCGTGCTGAGGATGATCGCGCCGGTGATGTTCGCAATCGCGCGCAGGAACTCGAGCTCGTCCGGCGCGAACGCCCGGTCGTCGTCGGTGTACGCGGTGAGCAGACCGAACGCGCGGTCGCGACCCGGAATCGGCAGGCACGCCCCCGACTCGACCTGGTGCATTTCGAACAAATGATCGCGGTTCACCCGAGGATCGGCCACGCGGCTCCGAAACGTCATCGGCTCGTTGAGCGTCAGGGTGCAGAGCAGCAGAGGTGTGTGCTCTGCCGCCGCGTCGTTGCATTGCGAAAACGACGGATTCGAGCCGACGCCGAAACGGAGAGCGAGCTCGTTTCCTGCCGCCTGCACGATGCTGACGTACGAAGCGGCGAGCGCCCATTCGACGAGCGCGCAGGTTTGTCCTACAAGAAGTCCGACGTCGACGCGCGACAGCGCCGCCTGCCCAAGCTCCGCGAGCGCCGCCTGCTGGCGCGTACGTCTCGCGATCTCGGCCTCAGCGGCCGCCACTCGTTCCTTCACCGCCACCCTGTTCTCGTCTCCGGCACAGCGCCAGATGCAACGCCGCGGCCATAAACTCCGCACGTGACGTTCGCAGGCATCGTAATCCCGGGACTGCTCCTCGCAATCGCGCTGCGGCGGTGGTTCGCGCCGCTGCCGTGGAGCATCGTGGCGATCGCGTTTGCGCTCACGCTCGCGTTCATCCCGGTCTTCGAGCGCACACTCCCCGTACCGCTCGACGAGGTGATGCGCGGCTACCCGTATCGCGGCGTCGTCGGCGCGGTAACACCGCGCAATCCGCTCACGAACGACACCGTCAAACAGATCCTCCCGTGGATGGACGTCGCGCGCGAAGAGCTGCGGCACGGACGCCTGCCGCTGTGGAACCGCTACCAATTCTCCGGATATCCGCTCCTCGGCAACGGCCAGTCGGCGCCGTTCGCGCCGCTGTTCCTCGCCACGTTGTTCGTCCCCTTGCCGCAGCAGCTCGTGGCGATGGCAGGTCTCAAGATTTTCACCGCACTCCTCTTCGGCTGGCTGTTCCTGCGTAACGAAGGAGTGTCGAGTGCTGCCGCGCTTTTCGGCAGCATCGTCTTCGCGTTCTCCGTGTTTCAAACCGTCTATCTCTACTACCCGATGACGACGGTCAGCTCGCTGCTCCCGGCGGCGGCGTTCGCGTTGCGCGGCTGCATGCGCTCGCACGAACGGAAATGGGTGCTGCTGCTCGCGATCGTCACCGCCGCCGTCGCGGCAGGAGGGCATCCGGAGAGCGCGGTGCACGTGGGGATTGCGTGCGCGATTCTGCTGTTCGTCCCATCCCCTGTCATCCAGCGCAATCGTTTGCGCCCCGTCGCCGCCGCCCTTTACGGCGTCGCCTTCTCGGCGCCCGCATGGCTGCCGGTAGTGGAGCAGGCGTTGCGCAGCGTGCGTGCGGCCTCGCTCGCGGCGACGCCGCATAGCGCGCTCGATCCGCTCGTGGCGTGGCTCTTTCTCAACCCGAACGGCTTCGGCAATCCGGTGCACGGCAACTGGAACTGGATCTACAACTACTCGATCGTCGCGCCGACGTATCTCGGTCTGATCCCGCTCGCGCTAGCGTTCTCGGCGCGACGCAGACGCGATCTCGCGCTGCTCGCGATCACGATTGTGCTGCTGCTCGTGGCGATGGACTGGACCGTCGTCGGACGCGCGTTCAATGCGCTGCCGCCACTCAGCCTCATCGCGCAGGACCGGCTCCGTTTCGTCGTGCTCTTCTTCGCCGCCTGGCTCGCCGCACGCGTCGCGGGCGACCGCTGGGTTCTCCTTCCCGGCCTCGCGCTCCTCGCCGCCGCAACGTGGCTGCTGCGGGCGAAGTGGAACGTCACGCTCGGCTGGCATTCGGCGTGGGGCGTCATCGCGCTGGCCGCGTTTCTCGCGGTGGTGGCAGTGCGTCCGCGATTCGCCGCCATCGCTGCGTGTGCAGCGGCGATCGTGGAGCTGTTTGCATTCAACAGCGGCTTCAATGCTCCGGCGAGCCGCGCGTACTACAAACCGTCGATGCCGATTCACGATGCGCTGCGCGAGCTTTCGCGCGGCGAGCCGTCACGCATCGTCGGGCACGACTGGACGTTTCTCCCCAACGCGGCCGCGCAATACGGCTTTGAAGATGTGCGCGGCCACGATCCGATGGCGCTGGCGAGCTACGCGACGTTCTTCAAGAGCATCGCAGCCGATGACCCGGGCAGCGATGTGATGCGCGTGCAGAACGTCGATCATCCCGCCCTCGCCTTTCTCGGCGTCCGCTTTCTGCTGACCGATCCCGGATTCACCGCTTCGCCGCTATGGCAACTGCGCTACGAAGGGCCGGACGGGAAGCTGTACGAATCGACGCGATGGCAGCGCCGTTTTTTTTCCAGTGAAGCGCGCATCGGTGCGATCGTGCAGCAGAATCCGATGCGGTACGTCGTGGAGATCGACGCGCCGCGCGAAGCGTCGATCTTCTCGAGCCAGGTCTTCGCGCCGGGATGGCAGGTGGACGGTGCGCTCGCCACGTCGCGGCTGTACGACACGTTCCTCGCCTTCCGCGTCGCGCCGGGAAAACAGCGGATCGTGGTCCGTTACGCGCCGCACTCGTTCTACGCCGGCTGTGCGATCGCGTTGCTGACCTTGTGCGTGGCCGTTGTACATTGGCGCGCATGCAACGCAAGCAGGTCCTGATCGCCGCGGCGCTCATCGCGTTCGCGTTTCTCATCGGCTACATCCCGAACGAGCTCGCATCGCGCGGTCTGGCGAAACAGTTGCGCACGAAAGAGCTCGAGCTGCGCCTCGC
>DASVUA010000981.1:0-1830 GCA_036387295.1 Thermoanaerobaculia bacterium
ACGAGCCCCTTGGTCGTCGCGAACGCGGTCACCGACGATCGCGGAGCGTTCGAGATGACTCCGGCCTTCGACTCGCCTCCCGGGATTTTCTACGTCCGTGGCGATTTCGATCTGCGGGGGATGGATCTGCTGGCGATCGCCGGTCCGGAGCTCCCGGAGACCATCGTGATCAACGAGCTCACCACGGTGGCCGGAGCGTACGCCGCCAACCAGTTCCTCCACGATCGTGAGATCCAGGGCTCGGAGCTCGGCCTCAAAATCGCGGCCGCGATGAGCGCGAACCTCGTCGACGTCACCACCGGGACGGCCTCGATCGTCATGACCTCGCCGCCGAACGGCGACCAGACCCGCGGCCTGCGCACACTCGGCTCGCTCGCAACCATGTTCCTCTCGTGCCTCCGCGGCGGCGATGCCGGCCGCGAGACGCTCTATGCGCTCGGAACGCCGCCGGGAGGAACGCCGCCGCGCGACTCGCTCACGGCCCTTCAGAACATCGCCCGGAACCCCGCGAATCAGGCCCAGGCCATTTACGACCAGTCGCGGACGGCAGCGGGATTCGCGCCGGTGCTCGACGCTCCGCCGGAGGCATGGACGCTGGCCGTGAAGGTCAACGACTCCGGCAGCGACGACACCGGAAAGATGTTCGGAGGTCCCGGCAACCTGACGTTCGACGGGGAGGGACGCGCCTGGATTCTCAACAACGTCGTGCAGGGCACACCCAACGCGACGGTCTGGTCCATCGTGCTCGGATATGACGGAAAGCCGGCCGTCGGAAACGACGGCGCGCTCATGTCTCCATTCACCGGCGGCGGTCTGCTGGGACCTGGATTCGGAATCGACATCGATCACCGGACCGGCAACATCTGGATCGGGAACTTCGGCTGGGGCGACCGCTACCCGACCGGAAGCGTCTCGCTCTTTCGCGCGAATGGAGTTCCGCTGTCGCCCCCGCAGGGTTTTCCGAACGGGCTTTCGCGCGTGCAGGGAACGGCCATCGACGAGAGCGGAAACGTCTGGATGGCGAGCTACGGCAACAATTCGGTCGTCGTTTATCCCGGCGGCAATCAGCTGTCGCCCGTGGTGTTTCAACGCGACACCGACTTCGTGCCGTTCGGCGTGGCGATCGCGGCGGACGGCACGGCGTGGGTGACGAATTCGAACGCGGCCCGCAGCACGCTGTGCCGCTTCCGGCTCGACCTCGACGCGCTGACGCTCATCAGCGAGACGCCGGCCGGACGCGAGGCCAAGGGAGTGGTGGTCGACCGCGACGGCAACGTCTGGGTCGCGTCCGGCGGAGACAGCCACGTGCACGCATTCGATCCGGCCGGCAATGCCACCGGCCAGTACGACGGCGGCGGGATCGACGGACCGTGGGGGCTCGTGCTCGACGGCGATGGCCACGTCTGGGCCGGCAATTTCGGACCGCTCATGGCAAAGGACGAAAGCGAAAACACCTTCCACGGACGTCTCACGCAGCTCGCCGGCAAAGGATCGGACACCGCGGCGCGCGGACTCCAGCCGGGCGATCCCCTTTCCCCCGAGCACGGCTACACACTCGGCTCGGCCGGCGAGCCGGTTACGCTGCACAACGGCGTGCCGCTCTACGGCCAATCGGCCGATCCGGTCTACATCCCCTTCATGCGCACCACAGGCCTCAACATCGACCAGGGCGGCAATGTCTGGGTCTGCAACAACTGGAAACCAAATTTCGAGCTGGACCACGAAGCGAACGGCAACCCCGGCGGCGACGGAATGGTGATCTTCATCGGCCTCGCAAAACCCCCAGCGCCCTGATCGCGCACGGCTCATCTGGTGGAGCGGGGGGGGGGG
>DASVUA010000982.1:0-3493 GCA_036387295.1 Thermoanaerobaculia bacterium
ATCTCGCCGGTCGAGGAAAGCTCTGCCTCGTACCGCAGCGCGACGCGCTCGCGTCCGGCGCGCATCTCCTCCGCTTTCGCGAGTTGATGGATGCCGATCGCCGCGGCGACATCGGTGAGGTTGTACTTGAAGCCGGGCGCGATGATTTTGTAGTCCCACTTCTTGCCGCCGGAAAAGCGCGTCCACGCATCGATCGACAGTCCGTGCAGCGACATGATGCGCATCCGTTCGGCGAGCTCCGGAGACGGAGTGGTGGCCATGCCGCCTTCACCGGTGGTGATGGTCTTGTTCGCGTAAAACGAATAGCAGCTCACATCGGCCGTGCCGTCGCCGCAGCGGACCCATTCGCTCTCTTCCGACGCGCGCCAGCTCGCGGGGAGCGAATGCGCGGCGTCTTCGACGAGCCAGATGCCCTGCTCTTCGGCGAAGGCCTTCATTTCCGCGACGTCGACCATGTAGCCGCCGACATGCACCGGGATCACGCCGACGATCGGCGCATCGGCGGGGATGCCCTGCAGCTTGCCGGCGCGCATGGCGGCGATCTTCGCGCGCGCATCGGCAAAGTCGATGTTCGACGTGACGGGATCGCAGTCGACGAGCAGCGGAATGGCGTTGAGGTAGCGGACCACTTCCGCCGTGGCGGCAAAGGTCATCGTCGGCACGATGACGACGTCGCCTGCCTTCACCTGCAGCGCTTCCAGCGCGAGGTGCAACGCCGCGGTGCACGAGTTCAAGGCGAGCGCGTGCGGCGCGCCGACGAACTGCGCGAAGTCGGATTCGAATCGCTGCACGCGCGGGCCGCTGGTCAGCCAGCCCGACCGGATCGTGGCGACGACTTCATCCACTTCCGC
The DNA here is from genome assembly GCA_036387295.1 of Thermoanaerobaculia bacterium. GTDB lineage: Bacteria > Acidobacteriota > Thermoanaerobaculia > Gp7-AA8 > Gp7-AA8 > QHVT01. Next base: position 852 of record DASVUA010000982.1, read on the forward strand.
CTCGCCGATCTCGGGCCTGAAATAGGGGACATTGCTCATAAAACTCCTGGAGACAACCGCGTTCCGGCTGTCGGGCGCGGTGATGATAGGACAGTTCGACGCGGCGGGCGGGCGACTGCCGCGTCCGCCGCGGGGAACCGCTCGGCGAGCAGTACGAACGCGATGAGCCACCACGGCAACGAGTCGCCCGTGACGAAGCTCGCATTGTGAAATTGCGCATTGACCAGATACCCGACGACCGACAGGACCACACCCATCGCGAGCAGGTCCTTTCGTGCGACGGCGATGCGCCAGACCCGCAGCAGGATGAGCAACACGGCGGCGACGAGCATCACGCTCAGCAGCACGCCCGGGACGCCGTAATACACGCCGGCGTTGAGGAAGAGATTGTGCGGCGCGACGATGTGATCGTAGTGCATCCCGGCATGGCTGTTCCTCGCGAAGAACTCGACGTAGGCATCGGGGCCGCCGACGAGCGGATGGTGAACGATGAATTTGAGCGCCATCACCCCCACCTCGAGACGGCCGCGGTCGAGTAGATTGAGGTAACGCCCCGCGCGCGCGTCTCCCTCCTGGACGCGAATCAGGAGAGCGACCACGATGGCACCGGCGATCACGGCAACGACGAGCGCGGCGGCGATCACTTTCAACCGCTTTCCGCGCTCGAACAGCCTCAGCGCAAACAATCCACACGTGACGCCGATCGCGAGTAACGCCGACCGTTGCTGGATGATGAGCAGCGCCGCAGCGAGCATCAGCAGCGCGGTCAGACGGACGAGGTTTCGGCGGATCAGAAGGAAGGCGAGCGCGATGACCACACCGCTCGCGAGAAAGTAGCCGAACGCGAACGTCGAGGCGTAAAGCCCCGGCGGGTATGTCCGTGTCGGGCCTGTCTCCAGGATGACGACGCCGAGCTCCCCGGCCACGGTGAAGACCTGCGGGCGGAGTCGCGCCCATAGCGCCCACGCCTGCGGGATCTGCGCAGCCTGCAGCACCGCCACCGCGGCGGACGTCGCGATGAGGAAGACGAGCCCGCCGACGAGCCACTGCAGATCGGCGCGCGTGCGAACGAAGAACAGCATGAGCAGAAAACCGATGACCGCGATCGCGTCGTAGCTCGCCAGTTTCGCGGCAATGCCGAGGAGCGAGCCGCCCTGGAGCCACAGCGAGATCGACGACCATCCCAGGAACAGCGCGTAGAGCGACAGGAGAAGCACCGCCCAGCGGTCGATCGGCAGCACGTCGCCGGCGACGACCATGCGGAAGACCAGCGTTGCGAGCAGCGTCAGATACAGATAGACGCGCGGCGAGAACGGACCGATATCGATGTCGCCGAGAAACATCTCGGCAGCGAGGGCAGCGATGAGAAGGAACACCGCAACGTGCGGCCAGCGTCGTTTCATGGGAGAAGGGCCGACAGGTATTCGGTCTCGCGGCGCACGACGTCGCGCTGCGAGTAGCCGCGCACGACGAACTCGCGCGCGGCCGCGCCGAGGCGGGCGCGAAGGCTCGCGTCGCGCAGCAGGCGATCGATCGCCGTACGGATGGCGTCGGAAGAGCGGTCGCAGAGCAGGCCCGTGCGGCCGTCGTCGACGATCTCGCGAATCCCGTCAACGCGCGTGCCGACCACCGCGACACCCGCCGCCATCGCTTCGAGCAAGGCTTTCGGCGAGCCTTCATAGTCAGATGGCAACACGAACACCGACGCCTCGGCCAGATGGCGCGGCAGCTCGACATTCGGCACGGCGCCGACGAACTGAACGCGGGCTGGATCGCTCTTGGCGCGCAGCTCCGCTTCCAGCGGCCCCGTTCCGATCAGCCGCAACTTCACGCCGGGGAGCGATTGGCAGGCGTCGACGAGCAGGTGCACGTTTTTCTCCTCGACGAGGCGTCCGACATAGACGACCAGGTTTTCCTCGCGCGCGACGTCGGTCCGCGGTGCGAATTGCTCTGTGTCGATGGGCGTCGGAACGTGACGTGTTTTCGACTCGTCGATGCCGTGCCTCTCGACCAGATACCGGATGTCCGACGGTGTGGCCGCGAAGACGAGATCGGCGGTGCGGACGGCGAGTTTCTCGAGCGCGACGACCAGTTTCACTCGCAGCCTGCCGCGGGGTGCACGCGGATCGAGAACTCCGTGCCGCGAAGGTACATGGCCGCAGCGGACGACCAGCGGCTTGCGGAGCAGCCATTTCGCCAGCACCGCCGTCCAGGCGCCATTGAGCTGATTCGTCTTCAGCAGCGTCGCACGCCGCAACGCGCGAAAGTGCAGCAGCGGCGCAACGAATCCGAAGAGCTGATACGGCAGGCGCCAACGGTTGTAGACGACGCCGAGCGTGCCGAGCGACGCGATGAGCGTCGGCAGCTCATCCGCCGGCTGGTCGTACGTCACGAAGACGATGCTTCCGAAGCTCTTCTCCAGTGCCCGGTAATAGCCGACTTCTTTGGTCGACATCCCGGTCCTGCTCCAGGTCGCGAGCGAGACGCCGTGAGAGAAAAAGACGGCCAGCGACGGCTGCACTACCACGCTCCTCTCGTGCCGATGGCCATGCCGGAGCACGATGGAAAGAGGCCGCGGACGGGAGCCGCCGGCCTGTGCGCGATGCAATTCCAATCACTCCGAGGATTCACTCCGAAGATTC
>DASVUA010000983.1:0-3604 GCA_036387295.1 Thermoanaerobaculia bacterium
GTCGTGGCGGACGGCGCACCGCCGCAAGCGCCACAACCAGTTCCATTGATCCACGTGCTCGTCACTGATGGTGTGCAATCGACAGGGCAGTCTTCAAGCGGCGGCGGTACGAACTGCGATACCGGCGCCGACCAAGCTTGCGTTCGGAACGCGCTCACGCGATGGCTGAGCAGCGGCTGGTCCGGGTCGCTGATCGGGCTGCGCAGCGAATTTCGCGGCACGATCTTCTCCGAGGTGAATCGCGACAATCCGGGCAGGCCTCGGGCGCATCGCTATGAATCCACGCCGGGTGTATCGGCCACCTTCCGCCCGTTCTATCTCTATGTTTTATCGCCTGACGCGGCGGCACTGGAGGAATTCATACGGATCTTCAAGCGCCGGCTGCGCGGTGAAGCTCCGACAACGGTGCTGCGCGAACTGCCGCTCCATGGCCGGTACACCACCTCGGCTGCGGCGACGCTTACTTCAATGCGCACCGGTTCCCAAATCATCAGCGTCGAACGGGGTACAGCCGCTGCGCCCGAGCGGGTGACGATTCGTTTCGAACAGCGCGATGCGCACGAGACGATCGCAGGGCCCGTGACGTTCGGCATTCGCCCGCGCTGGTCGGCCAATGCTCTGGACATGGCTTCGCCGCGTGAGCTCGCTCGTTTGCTGACGTGGGAGGTGGTACCGCTTGATGTGCCCAGCGGAAAATCGAAAGGCCGCCTGCCTGAACTGCGCATTCTCTTCACGACCGCTCGCGATGACGGCTCGATCGACGTGCAGGTGACGCCGGTCTGGCCTGCGGGCACGCGCAAAAAGGTGTGGGCGTTTTATGCGGTGCGCGCCCGTATGTCGCTCAACGAAGACACGCCCGGGTGGATACGGGAGTGGTCGACGAATCTCGACGATTCGCCGGAGTACGGCAATCGCACGCTTTTCCTCGAGAACGCGGCCCTCGGAATCTGGCGCAGGCGGGACCGTGAGCCGGAAGTTGTCGCACAAATTCTGGTGCGGCTCGGCCCCTGAGACAAAGGAGGACTGGTGAACACCTGGTTGCAAACTCTTGCCACGAACCGCGATATCCCGGGCTGGGAAGACACAGCCATGAACTGGCTCGTCGCGGCGATCGTCATGGCGATCATCGTCACGCTCGGTATGATCTTCTGGAAAAGCGTGACGAAGCGAACAGCGGCGGGTCCCGTCGGCCTGACGTGGAGCCGCAGGCGGACGATCCTGTTCGTGCTGACGGGGCTCGTGCCATTGGCCATGCTCGTCAGCCTGGTCTGGTATTCGTCGATCAACTTTCAATCCGTTGCGGGCGTGCCTGGCCTGCTCAAAGGGATCCTGCTCGCCTGGGCTCTCTATTCGATCTGCATGGTAGTCGCGCACGCCGGGCTCTGGCGGGACGACCTCTTCAATCGTCAGGAGACGCGATAATGCACAACGTATTCATCGCCGCGGGCGGCTCGGGAACCAAAGTCGCCGACATGCTCGTGCGGTTGTTGGCGCTCGGATGTCCGACTACGACAGACGAGGGACGACTCGGAAGCGCAAATGATTCGCTGGAAATCTGGTGTGTCGATCCGGACCGGAGTTCGGCGTCGACGGCGGCTTTGAAGAAGACCGTCAGTGATTACATCGAGCTCCAGGCGCTGCTCGGTGACGGAAAGACGGCGGCGGAGCGGGGGCGGAGCGACTGGTCGATTTCCATCGATCCCGACGTTCGTCATCTCGATCCGCTCGAGCTCGACTACGAGGTCGATTCGAGTGGCGGTAATCCCGTAAAGACGCTTCGCGGCATCCTCGACTCGGGCGAACGAGGAAAACGAACCACGGGCATTTTGCTGCGGCCGTTCTATCAGCAGAAAGATCTGGAGGTCTGCGTCGATCGTGGCTTTTACCAAAAGCCGTTCATTGGAGCGCCGATCATGGCGCTGTTCGCCGACTCGCTGCACAATGAAAATTCGCCTGGTGGGCGGAAGGTGCAATTACGCGCACTTCAGCAGAGAGCTGTGCGGTTCTATCTTGCCGGGAGCCTGCACGGCGGTACTGGAGCGTGCGGTGTTCCGGTGCTCGGCCGTTTTCTTGCCGATCTCCGGCAGCGCAATCAGGCGCTCAACTGGCGCGTCGGCTCGTGTTTGCTCGCACCTTATACATTTCCTCCGGATCCGCCTTTTACCCGCGTTGATGAAGGGACCGTAGTCACGGACGAACTAATCGAAAGTCGCCTCTCCGCCGCGACCGCCGAGGCCGCGTTCCGCGATTTGACGCCTGAGGAGAAGCGGCAACTCGCCCGCCAGATTCTGGAGGGTTTTTATGCAGACCCGCGTGAGATGGATGACCGTGCGCGTCACGCGTTGCTCTATTACAAGGATCACGGCGCCGCCGCGTTCGACGAGTTGTACCTGGTCGGCAAGCCGGAACCCGACCGGTTGCAAACCTGGAGCAACGGCGGTCGTAATCAACACAATCCGTACAACTCCGCCGAAACGGTCGCAGCGCTGTCGGCGCTCAATTTCATGGGCCGCCAACGCACGGCACGGAACGACGGTACGTATGGCATTCCAACGTCGACGCCGCAGATGGTGCCGAATGCCATTCGTATGCAGGATCTGCCCCTCTATGCCGCTGCGGGGAGCCTCATCGATCCGGAGAAAGTACTGTTGTCCACCGGCCTTCTCCATCACCTGGTGATGCACCAGATTCCATGGGACGAGGATGTGCGACGCTGGAGCGGCATCGAGCGGCTGAAGAACCGCTACCCGACGGACTCGCGCAAGCAGGAAGACCACACCCGCTTTTCGACGGCCCTCGAAATTCTGCGGCGCTTCGCGACCGAACTTGTCGATCCCGATCGGACTTCCGGTTCGCACCAGGATGATCTGAGGCAGATGCAGCAGCTCTTCAGCACGAATCCTGAAGATCTGGCGGCTGTCACGAACAAACTGAACCGGAAGTCCATGTTCAGCAGCGAAGCGCGCGGTGCGGTGATGCTCGGCGCATCCGCGGCGAAGCTCACCGCGCGGGAATTTGGTCAATGGGCGCCACGCGAGGCGGAATTCAGCCGCGGTTCCTATCTGCGCGCACTCTGGAACGAAATCTACGCGCGCTGCGGCGATGCCCGGCTGTCCACCGTCTGAGGAGATCGAATCGATGGCGAGAAATATCGAGCTTCTGAACCGCTCCATTCTTGGCGACAACTCCGGCGTGCTGGACGCCCGCACCTTCGGAAGCGTGACGACGAGCGCCATCAGTCTTCCGGCGTACCACAGCAAGTACTTCGAAACATTTCCCAGCGTCTGGGCTGCGGCGTACGCGTTCACCAGACTTCTCCGGCGCGACAATGCCTCGCCCGTCGAAGCTTCGACCGCGGTCGGTGAGTGGATCTCGTTGTTTGCACTGCATTATCTCGGTGTCGCGCATCTCGCAGAGTTCGCGAAGCGCGAAATCATTGCCGAATGCGATCCGGACTTCTGGCCGGCTGTTTCAGGAACATATCCTCGGGCCGGGAACACGCGCATCGAATCTCTCGAGCTGTTGCGACTCGATGAGTCGACGGTGATCGGCGGCTACTACCCAGAATGCATCTTCTTCCCCGCTCGCGGACGTGAGTCCTGGC
>DASVUA010000984.1:0-2495 GCA_036387295.1 Thermoanaerobaculia bacterium
CCCCCCCCCCCCCTCCACTCCAACGCAAAAAGGCGCCCTTGCGGGCGCCTTTTCGCTGAAGCTTCTGGATCGAGATCAGACCGTCGCGGCTTCGCCGACTGCGCTTGATTCTTCATTGCGCGCCGGACGGCGGCGGCGGAACCATTCCTGAACGTCGTCGAACAGGCTGTACAGCACAGGCGTGGCGAGCAGGGTGAGCAGCAGGACGAGCGTCTGGCCGCCGATGATCGTCGCGCCGATGGCGCGGTTGGTCGCCGCGCCGGCACCGCTGCTGACGACGAGCGGGATCATGCCGGCCACGAATGCGACTGTGGTCATGAGGATCGGACGCAGACGGTCGCGGTTCGCTTCGCGGATTGCATGCGCGCGATCCAGTCCGCGCTCGCGCAACTGATTCGTGTGGTCGACCTGAAGGATCGAGTTCTTCTTGACGATTCCGAACAGCACGACGATGCCGAGCGCCGAGAAAATGTTCACCGACTCATTGAGCAGCACGAGCGACAACAGTGCGAACGGTACGGTCATCGGCAGCGACAGCAGAATCGTGATGGGGTGAACCCAGCTCTCGAACTGCGCCGCGAGAATGAGGTACATGAAGACGATCGAGAGCACGAACGCGAGCATGAAGTTCATGCCCATTTCCTGCTGCTCTTTCGCACGGCCGGTGAAGCCGTACGAATACGTGGTCGGCATGTTCAGCTCTTTGGCTTTCTGCTGCAGCAGGTCCATGACCGTGGCGGACGAATAACCAGGCTGCATGTTGGCCAGAACCATGACCATGCGGCGTCGGTTGTAGCGGTTGATGACCGAGGGGCCGGTCCCCTCCTGCATCTGCACCAGGTCATTGAGCTTCACAGTGCTGCCGGTTGCAGCGGGGATTTCGATCTGCGAGATTCCGGCGACATTGCGGCGCGTCTGTTCGTCGGCGCGGACGTGCACCTCGTACTCTTCGCCCCCTTCGTAATAGCTGGTGGCCTGCTGGCCGCCGACCAGTACATTGAGAGTCGCCGCGAGATCCTGCACGCGCACGCCGAGGTCGGTCGATTTATCGCGGTCGATCCGCACCGCGAGCTCCGGCTTGCCGACGATGAAATTCGTGTCGACGTCCGTCGTACCGAGCTTCGGATCTTTGATTGCGGCGGTGAGCTGGCGCGAGTATTTGTCGAGCTGATTGAGGTCCGGGCCGCCCAGCCAGAACATGACCTCGGCGTCGGTGCCGCCGCCGAATTCATTGACCGGCGCGACGGCCGTACGAAGGTTCAAGGTTTGGTACTGCGGCAGCACGTCTTTACGGACGCGGTCCATGATCTCGTACTGATTGGCGCGCTGCGTGGCATCGCCGAGCTTCACGTAAATCGTGCCGGCGTTCAGCGTCTGCTGTGGATCGTCGCCGATCGTCACGACCGTGTTCGAAACGCCATTGACGTTGCGGACGCGCGACGCGATCGACTCCAGAATGGTCATCGTGGTGTCGACGCTCGCGCCTTCCGGCGCGCGCACGGTCACTGCAAACTGACCTTCGTCGTCATACGGGAGAAACGTCTTGTCGACGACACTGAACAGCGGTCCTGTCGAAAGGAAGACGAGAATCATCAGCAGGACGATCGCCCAGCGATGCGCCATCGACCAGTCGAGCATCTTCAGGTAAATGCGCTCGATGACTGCGTACAGCCCCTTATCGCGCGTGCCGCCGCCTTCTTCATGACTGACGTCATCGCGGCTCAGGTAGCGCGCGGCCATCATCGGCGTGAGGGTGAACGAAACGAGCAGCGAGACGGCGATCGCAAACGCCATCGTCACGCCGAACGAGTACATGAAACGTCCGACGACGCCGGCCATGAACGCGACCGGCAGAAAGACGACGATCAGGGAAAGTGACGTCGCCATGACGGCGAGGCCGACTTCTTTGGTACCGGCCACCGCTGCCTCTGCAGGCGACATCTTCTTCTCTTCCATCCAGCGGAAGATGTTCTCGAGCACGACGACGGCGTCGTCGATGACGATACCGACGGCGAGCGTCAATGCGAGCAGCGTGATGATGTTGAGCGTGAAGCCCATGTACTGCATTGCGGCGAACGTCGCGATGAGCGAGCTCGGGATCGCGACTGCTGCAATGAGTGTCGGCCGCGATGTTCGAGCAAAGTAAATGAACATCCCGATGCCGATGAGGATCGCGAGTGGGATGCCGACGCTCTTCGGAACCGGAATCGCGTGGCCCCAGACGAGCGTGTACAGCAGCAGCGTCGCACCGATCATCAGGATGACGTGCCAGAAGCGCGGGCTGGAAAGAAACAGCCAGACGATGAGTGCCGCGAAAATGGATCCGAGGATGAGGTGCTCTTTGACCGCGCCGACGGCGGCCAGAACGAATTCCGACTGGTCGCGGATGATGTCGAGCTTGTAGCCGGACGGAACCTGCGGCTGAATTTCGGCAACGCGCTCTTTGATGCCGTCGACGACTTCAATGGCGTTCGTGCCCGACTGCTTGCGGATCT
>DASVUA010000985.1:0-2373 GCA_036387295.1 Thermoanaerobaculia bacterium
CCCCCCCCCCCCCTCCACCAGTCCTCGCGGCTGTGTCATCCCGAGCGAAGTCGAGGGATCTCCTCCGAATTCACGATGCCGCTTCGTGCTCGAGCCGCAGTTCCGTCAGCCGCTTCCTGAACGCTTCCACGAACGACGTCCGTACATCGAAGTAGAAGTCGTTCTCTTCGGCGTAACGCTCCTCGACGAGCACGACGTTCGGCGGCTCGATGAGGCGGTAGGCGTGGCTGAGCGCGTCGAACGGCACGCGCACGCGGATGCGTTCGTAGACGTAGCGGTCGAGCAGTTGCGCGACGCGCAGGGTTTCGGCGGCGGTGTCGCGATACGCGCGCGAGAGGCCGCCGGTGCCGAGTTTCACGCCGCCGTACCAGCGCACCACGATCACGCCGAGGTCGTGCAGTGCGGCCCCTTCGATCGCGGCGAGGATCGGCTTACCGGCGGTGCCGGACGGCTCGCCCGCGTCGGAGCTGCGCGAGCGTGCGCCGTCGAAAAGACGAAACGCCCAGCAGTGATGCGTCGCGTCGAAATAGCGTTTCTGCGTTCGTTCGAGCTCGGTGAAAAACTCCTCGTCGCTCGACATCGGAAAGGCGATGCCCATGAACTCCGACCGCTCGATCTTGTGCGTGAATTCGGCGCGCTCGGCGAGCGTGCGGTAGTGATCAGGCATTGCGATACGCCGAGACGTTGCGATTGCCGCGAATGAAGAAACGGAGCGGCCACGCGGCGGCTTCGCCCGAGTTGTCGATGCCGATCCGCGGCGTCACCGCGATGTCGTCCTCTCCAACTTCGATGTCGCGCGGCGTGAGCCAGAGCGTGTCGCCGCGCAGGCTCACGCCGTCGAAGCGGCGATCGATCTCCAGCGCCATGCAGATCTTCCCCGGGCCGTTCATCAGCTCGTGATCCTTCTTCGCTTTCGGCCTCCGCACGCGCATCGCATCGACGCCGCGCAACGGTTCCGCGGCGCGCAGCAGCACCGCTTCCGCGAGATCTGCTTCCTGCGTCACGACGTTCATGCACCAGTGCATGCCGTACGTGAAGTAGACGTACGCGTGTCCCCCTTCGAGATACATCGACTCATTGCGCGGCGAGCGGAGTCCGCGGCGGGCGTGACTGGCGAGATCGTTCGCGCCGAGGTAGGCCTCGGTTTCGACGATGCGCGCGGCGAGCAGCTCGCCGTCGTCGAGGCGCCGCCACAGCACGCAGCCGAGAAGCGCACGCGCGATGCTCACGGTATCGTCGAAGAAAAACGCGCGCGGCAGCTTCTTCAAATGGTCAGCCGCGCTCCCTTGCGGTGATCGAGCGCGTCCTCGTTCGTGTGGCGGCCGATCACGCGCATCAGCTCTTCGTGCACGCGCGGCGTCGCGCCGACGATGTTGCCGCGACCGAGCCAGCGCTGCCCGCCCGAAAAATCGGTGACGACTCCGCCCGCTTCCTCGACCAGCAGCGCACCCGCGGCGACGTCCCACGGCGCGAGATGCATTTCGAAGAAACCGTCGAACACGCCGGCGGCGGTGTAGGCGAGATCGAGCGCCGCGGAGCCGGCGCGGCGGATCCCTTTCGACACGCGAATCACGTCGGTGAAGATCGAGACGTACGACTCGACGTACTCCTGCGCGCGGAAGGGAAAGCCTGTGGCGAGGAACGACCCTTCGAGCGCGTCGTGCGACGAGACGTGCATCGGCTCGCCGTTGCGAAACGCGCCGGCTCCCCGCTCGGCGGTGAAGAAGAGATCGCGCAGCGGCTCGTAAATCAACCCCGCGATCGTCTCGCCGTTCGAGCGCAAGGCGATGGAGATGGACCAGATCGGAAAGTGCTGCAGGTAGTTCGACGTGCCGTCGAGCGGATCGATGACCCACGTGCGCCCCGACGCGCGCCCGGTGCCCGAGCTGCTGCCGCTCTCTTCGCCGAGAAACGCATCACCCGGACACTGCTCGCGAATGAACCCGACGATCGCATCTTCACTCTCGCGATCGGCTTTCGAAACCCAGTCGTTGCGCGCTTTGAGATCGGCGTCCGACTTGTCGAGGTGCTCCCAATACTGAAGGAGAATCTTTGCACCCCGCCGCGCCGCCTCGATCGCAATTTCGATGTCGTTCATTGCGCGCGGATTGTAGTCGGCTTGGGGGCGGGGGAGGTGCGGTGGCGGGGGTTCGGGGTTGTTGTCGGTTGTCGGTTGTTGGTTGCTCGTTACCCGTTGCCCGTTGCCCGGGCTGTGCTGCGCGGTGGCGGCCACTCGCGACTCGCAACGAGCAACACCCTCGCAATCTCGCAACACCGCCCCTCGGCAACGGGCAACGGGCAACGGGCAACTCGACCCCGACCACAGGCAACTCGACCGGCCCACGACCCACCGCCCCTCTTTCCATAAAGACA
>DASVUA010000986.1:0-1725 GCA_036387295.1 Thermoanaerobaculia bacterium
CGTTCACCGATCGCTCGTCGGGCGCTCCGACGCAGTGGTCGTGGTCGTTCGGCGACGGCGGCACGTCGACCGCACGCAATCCGGTGCACTCGTACGCGGCGCCCGGCACCTATCTCGTCACGCTCACCGCCGCGAACGCCACCACCAGCGGCATCACGACGCGCACGGTCTCGGTGACGAGCAGCGCCGCGTATCGCACGCTGGTCTCGGCCGTCGCGCAGACTCCCGGCGCCGGCAACACGTCGTGGCGCACGGAGCTGAGCGTCTTCAATGCCGGCTCGCAACCGGCCGAGGTCGCGCTTCGCTTCATCCCCAGCGCAGGCGGTCAGCCGATCAACGCATCGCTCTCCCTCGGCGCGAAGCAGTCGCAGACGTTCGCGAATGCGCTGCTCGATCTCTTCGACCTGCGCAACGGCGCCGGTGCGCTGACGCTCGAAGCGACGAGCGCCGGCGGCAGCCCCGACATCCGCGTGACGAGCCGAACCTTCACCACCGGCGCGACCGGCACGTACGGACAGGCAGTGCCTGACGTGCGTCCCGACCTTCTCGCGCAGACGTTGTTCGTCACCGGCATCTCGTCCAACGCCGCCTATCGCACGAACATCGGCCTCGTGAATCGCGAGAGCGCACCGGTCAGCGTGACGCTCACGTTGCACAACGCGCTGGGCAACACGCTCGCCACGCGCGACGTGATCATTCCGGCGAACAGCTTCCAGCAGAGCGGTCTCGGCGCTTTCTTTCCGGTCATCAACGGCGGCACGTACGACGTGCTGACGATGAAGCTCGTCGCGGCGAACGCGAGCGCGGTCAGCACGTACGCGTCGGTGATCGACAACCGCACGCAGGATCCGATCTACATTCAGGGCGTTCCCGCGACGTTCGGCAACACGCTCGTGGTGCCGGTCGTCGGACGTGCGCCGGGTGCGAACAATACGTTCTGGCGCAGTGACGTGACGCTCTTCAATCCGTCGGCGGCCGCGTTGAACGTCACGCTGCGCTACAACGACGTTTCGCAGCAGCTTGCGATCGGCGGCAACGACACGGTGGTGCTGGCCGACGTGCTGTCGCGCTTCGGCTTCAACTCGGGCAGCGGCACGCTGCAGATGTCGTGGTCGGCGGCGGCCGGTCCGGTCGTCACGACGCGCACGTACACCAGCGTCGAAACCGGCGGTACGTACGGCCAGGCGATCGATCCGGTCTCGACGTTCGGCTCGCGGATGTTCGTCCCCGGACTGCGTCACGACAGCGATTTCCGCACGAATCTCGGGTTCGTGAACGGCGGCAACGAGGTCGCGAACATCGTCGTCACGATCCTCTCGCCGTTCGGCGCGGAGCTCGGCAGAACCGGCATCTCGGTCGCCCCGAACGCGCAGGTGCAGTTCGGCGTGAACGGCCTCTTCCCGAACGCCGACGTCGCCGGCGGCTTTACGCTGCAGATGCAGGGCGATGCAAACGCCCTCGTCTTCGCCTACGGCTCGATGGTCGACAACGATTCCGGCGATCCGGTGTTCTTCGCGGGCAGGTAACGGCGGGCTCGTACTCTAAGTGGAGCGGCGGGCTCTTAGCCCGCCGGTTTGCTCCTGGCTGCGGCAGCTTTGCTGCCGCTAGTGAAAGCGGTGACTGGCGTCACCGCACTCCAAACTGAACGTGGTTCTCGCGAGTGCGTTTTAAAGTGGAGCGGCGGGCTCTTAGCCCGCCGATTTGCTCTTGGCTGCGGCAGCTTTG
>DASVUA010000987.1:0-2471 GCA_036387295.1 Thermoanaerobaculia bacterium
CCCCCCCCCCCCCGCTCCACAGGGACGACGACGACGCGGCGGCTACGCCTTCCGCGGCCAGAATGGCGAGCATGGGCGCGTATGCGATGGCGTAGCGCGTGACCTGAAAGCGGTCGAGCATCAGCCAGGCGAAGAGTGCGAATGGGCCGAACGTCGCCACGGCCAGCAGCGACGGTTTGCTGCGCGCCGCAATTGCGATCACCACGAAGAGCGACAGCGCGATGCTCATGTGCGTCGGCCCGTACGGCTTGAGAAAGAACCGTTCGACGAGCGTGAGCAGCGACGGGCGCTCGGGATTGAGGAACGAGTCGTTGTGCAGCACGTAATCGCTCTGCGCGCGGAATGCGGCGCGGAACCGTTCCGCCCGCGTCGCCTGCATCGCCGCGCCATACAGCGACGCGACGATCGCAATGCCGAGGACGAGTGCGGCCATGATTTCCCACGCCTTGCGCTTGCGTGTGGCGATGAGGCCGGGGATCAGGCCGATGAGCAGGTTCTGCGGACGGATGCACATCGACAAGGCGAGCAGCAGCGTGCCGGACCAGTAGCGGTTGCGCAGCAGCAGTGCGGCGGCAAACGTCACGAGGACCAGCGACGGTACGTCACTGAACGCGGCGCCGCCAAAGAACCAGACCGTCGGGAGATGCGCGCACAACACCCCGGCGATGACGGCTGTGCTGAAGCGCCCACCGATCGTGCGCGCAAAAAAATAGACCGCGGGAAAGACGAGCAACGACGCAAGGATCGCGATCGTCTGCAGCGCACGAAAGTCGCTCGCGACGACGAAGCGTGCGAGTTTCGCGAGGCCGATGAACAGCGGAAACCCGGGTGGATGCGGATGGTGCTCCGCCAGGTCGTAATCGCGGAGGGCGTTGCAGAAGAGCATCTCGTCCCAGTCCCACGGCGAGCGTGCGATGGCGAGAAAGCGGGTCAGCGCGCAGAACAACGCGGCGGCGACGAGAGTCGCGCGTTGCCAGTCACCCGTTCCCCCGTCGCCCGGGCGCAACAGCCCGGGCAACGGGAAACGGGCAACGGGGAACCGATTCACCGAACGTAGGTCTGGTAGAACTTCGCGTCGCGTTCGGCGAGCTTCTTCAGCGGCTCGTTCGGACGGAAGCGCGGCCCGATCGTGGAGAGCGCGTCGAGGCGGGAAACGACGTACGGCAACCCGAGCGAGTCGGCGTAACGCAGCAGCCCTCCGCGGAACGGCGGGAAGCCGGTGCCCATGATCATGGCAAGATCGAGCTCGCCGGCCGAGGCGACGATCTTCTCGTCGAGAATCAGCGAGGCCTCGTTGATCATGGAGAGCAGCATCCGCTCGACCACGACTTTTTCATCGGCCGGGCGCGGCGTGCGGATGCCGAGCGTTTTGTAGACCGTCGCATCGGGGCCCTGGCGTTTGCCGGCTTCGTAGAGATAGAGACCTTTTCCGTTCTTCTTGCCGTGGCGCCCTTCGGCGTAGAGCTTTTCGACCACGCCCGATTTTTCCATCCGCGCGCCGAACGCTTCGGTGAGGATGCCGGCCACTTTCGCGGCGACGTCGATGCCGACTTCGTCGAGCAGCGCCATCGGACCCATCGGCATGCCGAAGTCGAGCATCGCTTTGTCGAGCGATTCGATCGAGTTCCCCTCTTCGAGCAGGAACGCCGATTCGTTCATGTAGGGGCCGAGGATGCGATTGACGACGAAACCAGGTCCGTCGTTGCAGTAGACGACGGTTTTGCCGAGCTTCCGCGCGAGTGCGGCGGTCGTGACCATCGCCTGATCGGACGTCTTCTCGCCGCGGATGATCTCGACGAGCGGCATGCGATCGACGGGATTGAAAAAGTGCATCCCGACGACGTTCTCGGGGTGCGTTGCCTGCGCGGCGATCTGCGTGATCGGAATGGTCGAGGTATTGGTCGCGAAGATCGCACCCGGTTTCGCGAGCGCTTCGAATTCGGCGAGCACCTGCCGCTTGATGTTGAGGTTCTCGACGACGGCTTCGATGACGACGTCGGCGCGCGAGAAGCCGCTCCAGTCGGTCGTGCCGGTGATGCGCGCGAGCTTGCGCTGCATCTCGCCGCGCGTCATGCGGCGGCGATCGACTTTCTTCTTCCACACTTTCGCCGCGGCCTTCATGCCGCCGCCGATGGCTTTCATGGCGATGTCGCGCATGCGCACTTCGGCCTCGGTTTTATCGGCGACGATCTGCGCGATGCCGCCGCCCATCACGCCCGCGCCGAGCACGCCGACGTACGACACGCTGCCAGGCTTGATCGTGAAGGGATCCTTCTTCGACTCTTCCATCAGGAAGAAGAGGCGCACGAGATTCTGCGCGACGTCGTTGCTCACCAGCGCCGCCGCTTCCTCGGCCTCGCGCTGCATGCCGCGCTCGACGCCGGCCGACATCGCGTACTCCATCACGTCGATCGCCTTGAGCGGCGCGGGGTAGTGGCCGTGCGTCTGCTGCATGACCGTCTTGCGCGCTT
>DASVUA010000988.1:0-6581 GCA_036387295.1 Thermoanaerobaculia bacterium
TGAGGGTCTTCGAGCGAGGACGCGAGGGCCCTACAACCGCGCTTCGGTCGCGGCGTCGAAGAGGTGAATGGCGTCGAGCTCCAGGACCAGGTCAATCGTTTCACCGACGCGGGGCATGGTGTGGGCGTCGAAGGCGGCGACGAGGAGGTCGTTGCCGATGCGGGAATGGACGATGGCCTGGTATCCGACCGGCTCGACGACGTCGACGACCGCCGTCACGCGTGCCGTGGCACCGCGTCCCTCTTCGTGCGGCGCGAGGATGTTTTCCGGCCGCACTCCGACGCGCACCTGTTGCCCTTCGTGCGTCCGGCGCGGCGGGAGCGGAATGGAGAAGCGCGCCGCTTCGAGCTTCCCTTCGCGCACCGTCGCATCGAAGAAGTTCATCGGCGGCGTGCCGATGAACTGGGCGACGAAGACGTTCGCCGGCGTGTCGTACACCTCGAGGGGCGTTCCGATCTGCTGAATCTTCCCCTGATTCATCACCGCGATGCGGTGGCCCATGGTCATCGCTTCGATCTGGTCGTGCGTCACGTAAACGCACGTCGTCTGCAGACGCTGCTGCAGTTTCGTGATCTCGGCGCGCATCTGCACGCGCAGCTTCGCGTCGAGATTCGAGAGCGGCTCGTCGAAGAGAAACACGCTCGGGTCGCGCACGATGGCGCGTGCGACGGCGACGCGCTGCCGCTGCCCGCCGGAAAGTTCTTTCGGCTTCCGATCGAGGAGCGGCTTGATGCCGAGCGTTTCGGACGCGTCGTTGACTTTCCGGTCGAGCTCCGCTTTCGGGGTTTTGCGGATCTTGAGACCGAACTCGATGTTCTCGCGCACCGTCATGTGCGGATAAAGCGCGTAGTTCTGAAAGACCATCGCCACGTCGCGGTCTTTCGGCTGGAGGTCGTTGACCACGCGGTCGCCGATCAGCACCTGTCCGCCCGAAATGTCTTCGAGCCCGGCGATCATCCGCAGCGCGGTCGACTTGCCGCAGCCGGAGGGGCCGACCAGCACCATGAACTCGCGGTTGTGGATGTCGAGGTTGAGTCCTTCGATCACGGAGACCGCTCCGTATCGCTTCGCGACGTCGTCGAATCTCACTCCGGCCATGAGCGGCCGATGGTAGCAGAGCTAAAGCGGCAACCGCGCGACGGCGGAGAGCCAGCCGCCGAGAACCTCGCCGATGATCACCGCAACGACGTCGACATAGAGAATGCCGGTGGCGGCCATCGTGGAGCGCAGCTTGACCGTTCCCCACACCATCGGGAAAAGCGCGATCGGCCCGAGGAGCCCCCAGCCGCTGCGCATCCAGAAAAAGATGTCCTTCACGACTGGCGGCGGCCACGCCGCGGCGACGACGACGATGACGAGCAGGAGCTTCACGACGACCGCGGCAAGCGTCGCGATCGTCAGACGTTTCAGCGGATCGATCGGCATGCCGCGGACGACGAGATACCAGTGCCCGAGCAGCATCGCGAGATTGACGCTGCCGAGCAAGGCGATCGACGCGAGTGCGCCGGCGATGCTCCACGCGAGATGCGACGGCCGCACCGCCGAGTGATACGCCAGCACCGCCGCGACGACGTATGCCGCTCCGAGCAGCGCGGCCGAGGCGCGGAACACGAAGCGTTTCGGATAGCGCAGGACGAGCAGCACCAGCGCGGTGAGCGCGACCACGGCCGCGTCTGCGATCGCGAGATCGCGATTCGGCACCATCGCGTGCGCCACCGCGGCACACGCCGCGAGCACGCCGCCGGTGAGCAGAATCAGACGATAGAACTTCACGCCGGCATTGCGGCGCCCGACCAGCGGAAGAAAAAGATAGAGCCCCGCTGCGGTGTCGATGAGAAAGAGTGCGAGAAGCATCGGGCGGGAGCGGATCGTAGCAGAAAGAAAAAGGCGCGCTCCGTGAGGAGCGCGCCTTCAGAGACTTCGTGGTCGATCGATTACGGGGCCGGCGTGACGCCGCACGCAACCCACGCGCTGCGAACCTGACCCGCAACGGTCGAGCCGAAGAGGTTGTTCGCCGCGGTGACCCACGCTTTGGCCGTTTCGGCGTACGTGGCGTTGCTGTTGGTCGTGTAGACGGTCAGCGCGTTGAACGCGACCTTGGCCGCGTTGTCGAGGCCGATCGCGGTGACGGCGCCACCGATGTGGTGCGTGCCGCCCTGCGCGAGCAGGTAGAACACCTTGTTCTGGATGCCGCTGTTGGTGTGGACGCCGCCGTTGTCGGACGTGCCGACATAACGCTCGGAGTAATGGTCCGGGTCGCCCTGCTGATGGGTGTCGGCCATGTTGCGGATGGCTTTCGTGCCGTCCTGGACTTTGTAGATGTCCTCGCCGATGAACCAGTCGGCGGCGTACGTCTTGCCGCCGGCGCCGACCATGGTCGGGGTCTTGAACTCGACCATCGCGCCGAAGATGTCGGAGTACGACTCGTTGGCCGCACCCGATTCATTCTGGTACACGAGGTCCGAGGTGCGCTCGGTGATGCCGTGCGTCATCTCGTGGCCGACCACGTCGAGCGCGTCGAACGGGTTGTAGGTCGTGCCGTCGCCGTCGCCGTACGTCATCGAGGCGCCGTCCCAATAAGCGTTGTTGTACGCGCGGCCGTAGTGCGTGCGCGAAACCATGTGGCCCATCGAGAGGCTCTTGTTGTTGTTATTGTCGATGCCGTTGCGGCCGTAGGTCGACGCGTAGAACGCGAGCGTCTTCTGCGCGAAGTAGTGCGCGTCGACGCCGATGCTCTGGCGGTCGGTCAGGGCGCCGTTCGTGCCGAACACGTTGTCGGTCGACGTGAACAGCGTGCCGGTGTTGGTGCCGCAACCGAAGATGTTGCAGGTGTTGTTCGCGAAGTCATACGTCTTGCCGTTGTTCGCGACGTCCTGCATGACGTACGTCGTGCCGCTGAGGCCGATCGGAAGCGCGGCGACCGTGCCGGCGTAGTAGCCGTACGCGACGCCAGTCGTGGCCGTGACCGTGCCGCCAGTGCCGCCACCACCGGAGCCCGGCTTGGCAGTCATCAGGTTGTTGAAGCGCTCGAGCGTGGCGCCCGTGTGCGCGTCGATGAACATCCGCTCGCGGCGCGGTTCAGCGACTTCTTCATTCAACCGGGCCGTGTTCTTCACGTCGACGTCGTACGCGAGAACGAACGCGCCGTTCCGCGGAAGGACGACGAGCTCGGCGGTCGCGACGCCGTCGCCGCCAAAGTCGACGATCGCGGCGCGAACGGCGTCCTGTGCGGAGATGCGGGCTTCGGTGCTGAGCGGGAAGCCCGCGCCGACCATTTCGCCGTCGTGGTTCATCCGGCCCTGGCGGAACTCGTGCGTCACGATGAAGCGGCCGAAGACCGGCACGCCGTTGATCATCTGACGGAAACGAACGTGGGTCGTTCCAACTTCATCCGTCGAAACGCTCGACGGCGCAATGCGGTCGCGAGAAATACCACGTGCTTCGAGGCGCGCCGCGGCGCGCTCGGAGGCGTCGACCGCAGCGTCACGGCTGAGCGCCGCAAACGCGCTCGTGCTCACAACCAGCATCATCATTCCAGCTAACGTTCTTTTCATCAGATTCTCTCTCCCGGTAACGGTTGGTGTTGCTCCGCATCTAGAGCGAGCGAGCTGCCCATTTGTAAAAGTTTTTTACAAAAAGGTCGCAAGTCGTTCACAACAGGGGAGATCTTTTGCGCAACCGGCGTAGCGAAGCCGAGTGTGCGGAGAGCCATCAGGAATGGAAAAGGGTCAGATCATTGACACGGGCGGATCAAACGTTGAGCAGCTGCTCGGTTTCTGACCCAGCAGTTCTGCCCTACCGGACGACTGAGCTCGCCCGCACCAGCCGGAAACCGTCTGCGCGCAAGCTCGGCAGCTCATCGGCGAGGACGCGCATGGTCACCGGATACGGGTGGCCGATCCCGACGGCGACGCCGTTCTTACGCGCCGCTGCGGCGAGCTCGGCCAACTGCCGGCGCACGGCCGCTTCACTCTGGGTGTCGTCGAGGAAGATGTGCCGCGTGGCGGTACGGACGTTCATCTCGCGCGCGACCTCGCCGGCCACCGAGCCGCCGGCGGTCCGCGAATCGATGAAGTACATCCCGTCCGGAATCGCGCCGATGACGCTCGCCATCACCCGCCGGTCGCTCGTCGCGAGCGATCCCATGTGATTGTTGACGCCGCGCGCGTGGGGGATCGCTTCGATGTTCTCGCGCGTCAGCCTGGCGATCTCTTCGTCCGACATCGACGTGAGGATCGCGTTGCGCCCGGGCGTCTCTTTCCCGCGCGGTTGCATGGGGAGATGACAGAGCACTTCGAATCCGCGCGCGTGCAGCCGGTTGGCGAACTCGGTGGCGCGGGTGCCGTTCGGGAGGATCGCGACGTTGACGTTGGGGTCGAGCGCCATGAGCCGCTCGAGCGGCTGCCCATCGAAGCCGAGGTCGTCGATGATGAGGACGATGTCCCCGCGCCCGCCGGGCGACGGCTTCGCTTTCTTCGGCGTGACGCGCGGCAGTGCGCGCTCGAGCGGCGCGATCTCCGCCTTCGCCGCCGGTGCCGCGGCGATCGTGCGTGGCGTGTCGCCGGTGACGAGCGCCGACTTTGTTTCCTCGAACGCCTCTTCCGGCGTGATGCCGCCGTTGAGCCATTGCCACAAAAAGAAAATGGCCATCCCGCAAAGCGGAATGGCCACCAGCATCGTCACTGTGCGAAAAGAACTGCGCTCACCACTCACCCGCTCACTCATGCGCGGCGGGGATTGTAACGTGGACTAGGCTGCTTTCTTCGTCACCGCGACCGCGGGAGCGGGTGCGCCGAAGAGCTGCAGTGCCTTGTTGAGGATCAGGTCGGCTTTCGGCTCTTCCTTCCCTTTATCCCCTTCTTCGCGCATCCCCTCGGCGCTGAGATCGACGACAACGTCCGGCTTCACGCCGGCGTCACCGATCGCTTTGAGATCCGGCGTCGTGTAGTGGCCGATCGTCATCTGCACGCCACCGCCGCTCGGAAGCGGGATGAAGCGCTGCAGAATCGCCTTGCCGTACGTCGTCACGCCGACGACCTTGCCGCGATTGTTTCCGCGGATTGCGGCGGCGAACACTTCGGCGCCGGCCGCGGTGGAGAGATCGGTGAGGACCTGCAGCTCGCCGTCATACGCGGTTGCGCGATCGGCCTGCCACTTCTTCGCTTCGACTTTGCGGCCTTCGAGGGCGGTGATGAGACCGCCGGTCAGCAGCTCGTCGGCCGCGAGAATGGCTTCGTCGACCGAGCCGCCGGCATTGCCGCGAAGGTCGACGATCAGCTTGCGGGCATTCCGCTGGCGAACGCTCTCGAGCGCGGCGCGGAACTGCTGCGCCGTCCCTTTTTCAAAGTACGGAATCTTCACGTAGGCGATGCCGGAGATAGTGTCGCTCTCGAGCGTCAGCGGATGGAATGTGTCGGGTTTCACGGTGATCTCTTCGCGGCGCGTTTCGCCACCGCGGAGGACGTGCAGCTTCACCGGGCGGTTCTGATTGAGGGCCGTGCGGATCTGCCACGAGGCCATGTTCTGCGTCGATTGGCCGTCGATCTTCTCGATGAAGTCACCCGCGTCGAGGCCTGCTTTTTCGGCCGGCGAATGGTCGAGCGGCGAGACGACGTAGGCGTAGCCGAAGCGCTTGGTGACGATCGCGCCGAGGCCGTTGTCTTCCACGTCGACGAACTTCTTGTACGCCGCCATCTGGTTCGGCGCGACGTAGTAGCTGAACTCGTCGATCGCATCGGTGACGCCCGAGAACGCCCCTTCCATCAACTGGTCGGATGCGACCTGATCGACGTAGTTGCTCCGCACCAGATCGAACACTTCCGAAAAGATGCTGAGGTAGCGGTAGACATCGCTCTTCTGCGTGGCCTGCCCGAAGACCGCTCCGGAGAGCAAGGTGAGCATCAGCACCACGGACAATGTGAGGAATGCAATTCGTTTTTTAGTCATCATCGGAGCCACTTTTGCGGATCTTCCGGGCGGTTGTCGTTGCGGATCTCGAAGTAGAGGTATCCGCCCGCCGCTTCTTCACTCTCGCCGACCCCTGCAATCGGCTGGCCGGTGCTGATCCGGTCGCCCACCGCTACGGCCGACTGTTTGAGGTTGCCGTACAACGAAAAAACACGGTTGCCGTGGTCGAGAATGATCAGGTTTCCGTACCCTTTGAACCATTGCGAAAATAGAACTGTTCCCTGGAAAACCGCGCGTACCTGCGTGTTCGGAGCGGCTTCGATCTTGAGGCCGTTGTTGACGGTGTACGTTGCGAACTTCGGGTTGCGCTGGCGGCCGAACCGCTCGATGACTTTCCCTTTCACAGGCCAGTCGAGCGCGCCCTGCACGACGCGTACATCTGTGACGCCGGGCGGGATGCCACGTTTCTGCTGCGACAGCGAGTTCACAAGACGTTGCAGCCGCCGCGCTTTTTCTTCGAGCGTCGCGAGCTGCTGCGCGGCGCCTGTTTCTTCCGTGCGCAACCGGGCGACGACGCTCTGCTGCTGTGCCACGGCGATCGCGACCGCGCGCCGTCGTTCTTCCACGACCAGACGCGTGCGGCGGAGCCGTTCGCGGCGGTCGGCGAGCTCGCC
>DASVUA010000989.1:0-4988 GCA_036387295.1 Thermoanaerobaculia bacterium
GAGGCATGACGGGAATCTCCTAGTAGATGTAAACCTGCGTCTTGCCGGGATTAATGCGCGGCCAGACCGCGCGCATGAAATCTTCCGAAACCATGTACGACCCCGGCTTCACGCCTTTCAGCGGGCTGTCTTCACCGGGCGGCGTGTGAATCGCGTAGCCGTCGGGAAGGAAGAGCACGTACTGGCCGAGCCCGTTCGGGATCGCGGGGCGTTCGGGCGGGATGGGCTGATTGTTCATCGCGTAAACCCATTCGGGGATGCGCCAGGCGTGATTCACGAGCTTCGCGTCGATGGCGAATGCGCCTTTGAGCGGGATGAACGTCCACGTCTTCCCATTCGCGTTGATCGTGCGTGACGCGCCGATCGCCAGCTCCGCTTCGCGCAGCACGGTGTCGCCGTAATAGAAGCGGAGTTTCCGTCCGCGCGTGTCGACGGAGAGATAAAAGTTCTCGGATTTGAGGCTGCCGACGAACTTCATCCGTGAGTCGAGCTCGCGTTGCAGCGCGTCGCGCGTGAGATCCATCTCCGCGAGCTCTTCCTTCATCTTCCTGACGTCGAGAGGTGTGCGTGCCTGCTCGTCGATCACGTCCGCAAACTCTTGCGAGACCTGTTTGCCGTGATGTTGCGCGTAGAGGAGCCCGCCTACGCCGAGGACGAGCAGAAGAATGTTCAGCCAGAGCGGCGGCCTCGGGAAGGACCGCCGGTCCGGCGCTTCGGGCCGGGATTCGTTGCGCCGTTCAGGCATGCGCTCGATTGATTCGCGAGGCTCGTGCCAACCGCGACAGGTGAGTCGCAGCGCCTCCTCCGGTCGGCACCGAACGCGCAAACCACCCTGCAGCTCGGATGGAATATGCGCCGCCGGGCCCGACTTTGTGATCCGAGTTAGGAGATCTCACCATGGCAGATTCGAACGCAGTACAACAGGTCACCGACAACACCTTCGACAGCGTCCTCGCCGGCGGCAAGCCCGTTTTCGTCGACTTCTGGGCGCCGTGGTGCGGCCCCTGCCGCATCATCGGACCGATCGTCGAAGAGCTCGCCCCTTCCTACGAAGGGAAGGCGGTGATCACGAAGCTCAACGTCGATGACAACCCGAACGTGGCCCAGCGCTTCGGCGTCACGTCCATCCCCACGCTGATGATGTTCAAGGACGGCAAACTGGTCGACCGCATGGTCGGCGCCGCTCCGAAGGGCGCACTGCAGCAGTTCATTGATCGGAACTTGTAATCGTCGCGAAGTGTCGCGAAGAAGTGGAGAACGCCGGCCCGCGAGGGCCGGCGTTTGGCGTTAGGCTTTAGGCGTTCGGGGCTACCTGACTGTCGTCACCCGCAGCTTCTCTTCAATGCCCGACACCCCAAAAGCCCAACGCCCAACGCCAACACATCCCATCTCACGGCTCCATCCCATACCCACTCCTGCACAACGTCTCTACTCCATTCGCGTGCACGACGAACGTGTCTTCGATGCGGATGCCGATTTCGCGGTCGGGAAAGTAGAGGCCGGGCTCGATGGTGAGGACGTCGCCTTCTTCGATGAGGTCGTGATTGGCCGGCGTGAGCGCAAACGCCGGCTTTTCGTGGATGTCGAGCCCGACGCCGTGGCCGAGGGAGTGGACGTAGCCGTCCGTCGTCCGCGGATTCGAGCGCGTCGTCGCGTAGCCGCGCGCTTCGAAGTAATCGCAGACGAGCGCCTGATACGACGACGCCGGTGTGCCGGGGCGCATCGCATCGCGCGCGAGCGTGAACGCTTCGAGCACCTCCGCATGCATGCGTTTCAGTTCATCCGGAATGCTGCCGATGCAGAACGTGCGGGTGAAGTCGAAAAAATAGCCGCTCCTTTGATCGGCGGGGAAGATGTCGAGCACGATCGGAACCGAAGGCCGCACGCGCGCCGACGCATCGCCGCGTGAATGTGGAACGGCGGCATCTCGGCCTTGCGAGAGGATCGTCTCGTGATCTTCGATCATGCTGAGGCGCGTGATTTCCGAGGAGACGAACCGTTTCAGGTCGCCGAGCGTGAGTGACGGCGACGCGTCACGCAAGAGCGCACGCACGCCATCGACAACCTCCTCGGTGCGCGCGCCGACCGAGCGAATCGCCTCCACTTCCCACGGCTCTTTTCTCTTGCGCGCGAGCTGGATGAGGTCCTCGCCACGCGAGCGATGCACGCGCAATCCTCGTTGTTCGAGCGACTCCGCCACGCCGAGGTACAACTGCACCGGAACGTTCCCGAAGAACGCGATCGACTCGCCGCCGCCGAGCTCCCGCACGATGTTCGCGAACAGCTCCGCGTAGGCCTCGGATGCATGCGGCGCGGTGCGGAAGATGCGCTCGAAATCGAATTCGTGCACCAGCCGCACCTCGAGGCCGGACGCCTTCGCCTCCTCGCGCTCCATCGGATACGTCACCAGCAGCGGCGCACGGTCGAGCGCTTTGATCGCATACCCGCGCGTCACTTTCGCGCCGCGCGACAGCCATCGAAACGACGCGTGCATCGCCTCGTGCATCGGCACGATGACGACGTCGATGTTGCGTGCGCGCATGAGGAGATCGAGATCGCTGAGCATGGCTGGATGGTATCGGTTGTCGGTTGTCAGTTCTCCGTACGATGTCGCCCGCGCGAAATCCGCAGACAACCAACCGCGCGCCCTCACGGAGGCTAAAGCCGGGCGGCATCAATCTCGCTTCGGCCTCACACACCCGGATGAGCAGTCTGAAGATCATGTCGTACAACATCCAGGGACACGCGGCCATCCGGCGCGACGATCATCTGCCGAAACTGGCGGAGGTGATTGCGGCCGTGAAGCCTGACGTCGTCGGCCTGCAGGAAGTGCACAACCACACGCGCGTCGGCCCGGTGCATCAGGGCGAGGTGCTCGCGCATCTGACCGGGATGCAGCATCAATTCGGCCGCAGCACGATCATGGACGGCGGCGAATACGGCAACGCGGTCCTCACGCGCGGCACGATCAAATCGTCGTACGTCTATCCGTTGCCCGGATCGGGCGAGCCGCGCTCGGTGCTGCAGACCGACATCGCCATCGACGATTTCGAGTTCACCTTCTTCGCCACGCATCTCGCCGCGTGGGGACGTCTGCTGAAAGTCGCGCGCATGCGTCAGATCGCCGAGCTGGGCGACATCACGGCGCGCGGCACGCTGCCTCACGTGATGGTTGGCGATTTCAACGTGCCGCCGGCTGCCGACGAGATTCAGATGCTCCTCTCGCACGGTCACCTCCGCATCTGCGGCGATCCGAAAGAGGCGACGTTCCCGATGACGCGCCAGCGCCTCGATTACGTCTTCTGCGATGCGCGTTGGGAGTTCGTCGCGGCCGACGTCATCCGCCGCGGCCCGTCGGATCACTGGGCGATCGTCGTGGAGTTGAACCTGCGAGAGAACAGGTGACCGTTGCGGTCCCGCTCTGGCTTCTCGCCATCATCGCGCTGTTCGTCGTTGCACTCGTCATCGCCGTCTGGTCGATCAAACGCCGCCGCCGCCCGCACCTCAACTTCGAAGGTGACGGCGACATCCACGGCCTGATCCCGTCGATCGTCGGCATGACGCAGGGAACCGCTCTCGGCGGCAACCGCGTCGAGCTGATTCAGAACGGCGCGTTCTGGGATCGCGTGATCGCCGATCTCGAGGCGGCGCGTCTGTCGATTCACTACGAAACCTTTCTGTCGGTGGAAGGGGAGCTCACGCGCCGCATGACGGAGGTCTTGTGCCGCAAGGCGGGCGAGGGTGTGGAAGTGCGGTTGATGCTCGACGGCAGCGGCGGCAAGAAGTTCGGCAAACAGTCGCTCGCGCAATTGAGAAAGGCAGGCGTGAAGGTGCAGAAGTACCACCGCCTGGCGATCCGCAATCTCGGCATCCTCAACAATCGCGATCATCGAAAGATCTTCGTCGTCGACGGGCGCATCGGGTACGTCGGCGGCCATTGCCTCGTCGACACCTGGCTGGGCGATGCGGAGGACAAGACGCACTTTCGCGACATTTCGGCCCGCGTCGAAGGGCCGGTCGTCGCGCAGTTGCAGTCGACGTTCGCGGAGAACTGGATCGAAGAGCGGGGAGAGGTATTCGCGGGCGAAAAGTACTTTCCGGAGCTCGAAGCGTGCGGCGAATCGCGCGCGCACGTGGTGTGGACGTCGCCCGCGGGAAGCCCTTCCACGCTGAAGATCCTGCACTACATGGCCATTCAGGCGGCGAGGAAGCGCATCACGATCCAGAACCCTTACTTTCTGCCCGACCCTGACGCGCGCGCGGCGTTGCTGGCGGCGGTGAAGCGCGGCGTGGAGGTGCGGATCATGATCCCCTCAACGAATGCGAGCGACGCGAAGTTCGTGCAGCACGCGAGTCACCATCATTACGGGACGCTACTGAAAGGCGGCGTGAAGCTTTTCGATTACGAGCGCACGCTGCTGCACCAGAAAGTGATCGTGGTCGACTCCTGCTGGGCCGCGATCGGCTCGACGAATTTCGACGACCGCTCGTTCGAGGTGAACGACGAGGTCTCGCTGGTCGTCTACGACGAACGAATCGCCCGCGAGCTCGAGCAGATCTTCGAAGACGACCTGCGCCACTCGACCGCCGTCGAGCTCGCCCCCTGGCGCAAACGCTCCTCCCTCCACAAAGCCATCGACCTCGGCGCATTCCTGTTCAACGAACAGCTGTAGATCGCCAGTGTCCGGATTGATCTGGAGTGCGGCGACGATGAGTCGCCGCTCTGACTCGCGGCAGCGCGAGCTGCCGCCTTTAGTTTGGAGTGCGGCGGCAAAGCCGCCGCTTTCCTACGCCGCGGGAGACCCGCGGCGCTCGGCAGCTCCGCTGCCGAGTAGAAAGCGGCGACTAGCGTCGCCGCACTGCAAACTCAGCCCAGTCTGTCGCGTGATGTGGAGTGCGGCGACGATGAGTCGCCGCTCTAACTCGCGGCAGCGCCAGCTGCCGCCTTTTGTTTGGAGTGCGGCGGCAAAGCCGCCGCTTCCTACGCC
>DASVUA010000990.1:0-2264 GCA_036387295.1 Thermoanaerobaculia bacterium
AATATCGCCCCGGATGCCTGATCAGGAGCCGCAGGGGCAGGAAGGCGTTTCGGAGCTCGCCTCTTTCGGTGACGAGCTTCGACGCGAGCGCGAGATTCGCGGCATTTCTCTCAAAGAGATCGCCGACGCGACGAAGATCAGCAAGCGCTTCCTCGAAGCCATCGAACGAGACGATCACCGGACGCTGCCAGCGCCCGCGTTCACGCGTGGATTCGTCCGCGCCTATGCGCGCTACGTCGGCCTGAACTCCGAGGAGATGGTCAATCGCTACAACTTCGCGGTGGCGAGCGACGACCGGATCGAGAAGCCGCCACACATCGAAAAGTATCCACAGACGCCCATCCGCGACATCGCTCCGAAACCGGCGCCGAAGCGCGGGATCCCTCCGGCATACGCGCGCATCGACCGGAACGTGATCATCATGGTCGTGATCATGCTCGCCCTCGGCGGGGTGGCGTACTGGGCCGTTCAGTATCGCGGCCGCGGCGACGCGGAAGTGGTCGATCCCTCGACCATTCCGGTGGCGACGAAAGCCGTCGTGCCGCCGCCGGCGCCTCCCGCCGCGCGGCCGGTGGCCCCGGCCGACGACACGAGACTGCGCCTTGCCGTCGAAGTGCTGCAGAACTCGTGGGTCGTCCTCGAGGCCGACGGCAAGACGGTCGTAAACGCCGAAATGACGCAAGGGGAGCGGCGGACGTTCGAAGCAGCCGACGCGTTCCGCTTTCGCACGATCGGCAACGCTGCCGGCCTTCGTCTCACGCTCAACGGCGCCAACGTTCCGGCCCTCGGCGAAGACGGCGAGGTGGTGAAAAACCGCGTCTTCGATCGCGACGTGCTCGAGAAGATCCGCTCCGACGCTGCCGCGCAGCCGCAGTCATGAGCAGCACGACCTCCTCCGGCGAACTGACCGCATCGACGGTCATCGGACTCATCGAACAGGGTGCGTACCCGCGCGACGTCGTCATGACGATCGCGCGCGGCTTTCTGCCGCTTGCACAGGAAGACCTGATCGGCGTGCTCGTGTATCTCGCGCTCGCCGACGATGCGGAGATCGCAGGGCTAGCCCGGGACGCGCTGGCCACCGAAGTACCGGGACGGGCGCTCTTCGAGTACGCCTCGAACGAACAGCTCGATTCGACGCATCTCGAGCGGATGCTGCGGTTCACGACGGACAACATGATCCTCGAGGCGCTGATCCGGAATCGCGCCGTTCCCGATTCTGTCATCGCCGACCTCGCCCGCCGCGCGGAGCCGCGCGTGCAGGAAGTCATCGTCATCAATCAGGCGCGCATTCTCCGCGCGCCGGAGATCCTCGACGCGCTGCTCGAGAATCCCGAGCTTGCCGCCGACGCCCGCCGGCGTGCACTCGAAACGAAGGAAGAGTTTTTCGAGAAGCGCGCGCGCCTGCTGCAGCAGCAGGAAGACGAAGAAGAAGCGGAAGCCGAGCTGCTCGACGTGCCGCTCGACGCGATTTCCGACCTCCTCGAGAAAGCAGCCGAGCAGGAGAGCGAGCCCGCCGCACCGATTCCGCTCATGGATTCCGAGCGCGCCGATCCGAAGAAGGCGACGCTCTGGGCGCGCGTCAGTTTCATGAGCATCGCGGAGAAAGTGCAGCTTGCCTTTCGTGGCGACCGCACCGCGCGCCTGCTGCTCGTCCGCGAGCGCAACAAGCTGGTCTGTGCGGCCGTCATGCGCAATCCGCGGATGAGCGATCAGGAAGCGGAACAGATCGCCGGAATGCGCAATGTGGAAGACGAGGTGCTGCGTCTCATCAGCGTCCGGCGCGACTGGATGAGCAAGTACAACATCCTCCTCGCACTGGTCCGCAATCCGAAGACTCCGGTGGGGGTTGTCCTGCCGTTGATCAATCGTTTAACCTTGCGTGATTTGAAAGGGTTGAAGGACGATAAAGGTGTTCAGCACATCGTCCGCGAAATGGCCCGCAAAGCGTTCATCAACCGGTCCCAGAAAAATTAATGAAGGTCAATTACTACGAGATTCTGGGCGTCGATCGTTCCGCGTCCGAGCAGGAGATCCGCGACCGCTTCCGGACTCTCGCGCGGGAAAATCACCCCGACCGCTACCGCGGCGACGATAAGGCGGGGGCGGAACGGAAGTTCCAGACTCTCACTGAAGCGGTGAATGTGCTGACGAACCCTGAAAAACGGCGGCAGCACGACAGTGGTCTCACCGGCGGCGGTTCGAAAGCGGCCGTCGACAACGTCCAGATCGCCAAGGCGTACGTCGTCAAGGGCGTCAAGGCC
>DASVUA010000991.1:0-8151 GCA_036387295.1 Thermoanaerobaculia bacterium
GGTCCATTCTCGAGCTGCTCGGGCGCCATGTAATCGGGCGTTCCGATGAAGGTGCCGGAGTCGGTCAGCCGCGAGACGCCCGCCTCGGCCGCATCGGTTTCGTGCGCGAGACCAAAGTCGGTGATCACGGCCCGCGTCTGCGGCGTCCCGCGCGACCCCGAGGCCGCCGCGACGAGCATCACGTTCGCGCTCTTGAAATCGCGATGGACGATGCCCGCGTCGTGTGCTGCGTCGAGCCCCGCCGCGAGCTGACGAACCAGCGGCAGGGCATCGGCGGGCTGCAGGCGGCCGTGCTCGCGCAGGTGCGCGCTGAGCGTATGGCCGTTCAGCAGCTCCATCGTGACGAACGAGATCTTCCGCTCCGCGTCGCGCTCTCCGGCGCGCACGAGATGGTGTGCGAGGTCGTAGATGCGGCAGACGTTCGGATGGGTGACGCGGCGCGCGAGCTGAATCTCCCGTTTGAAGCGCGCCAGGATGTGTGGGTTGGATGCGATGGACGGACGGATGACTTTCAACGCCACCGTCTCGTGCAGCTCGCGGTCTTCGGCTTCGTACACCTCGCCCATGCCGCCCGAGCCGAGGAGACGGGCGATCGCGTAACGGCTCGCGACGAGCTCTCCTGGCGAGAAGGGACGCACAGGCGATGGACGCGGCTCGAGGAACTCTTCCGCTTCTCGCGCGGAGGAGAGCAGCGACATGACCTCGGCCTGAACGGTTGCGTCGTCCGCGGCAGTCGCGACGAACGCCGCGCGCTCCGCTTCCGGCAGCTCGCTCGCGGCGTGAAAAATCGCGCGAATCCGCTCCCAGTAAGGATCGGGAGAGGTCTCGGTCAGACTCCACCCCGCACCGCGACTCGCGCGGTGACGTTGCGCCGGAGCCACGCCTTGGCCATGGTCCATTCGCGTTTCACGGTCGCAGGAGAAATCTGCAGCACCTCGGCAGTTTCCTCGATGGTCATGCCGGCAAAGTAGCGCAGCTCCACGATCCGTCCCTGCTGCGGAAAAATCCGTTCGAGCTGCTCCAGCGCGTCGTTGAGGACCATCACGTCGAGGCGCCGCTCGTCATCGACGCCGGCCGTGAACGCGCGGCTGAGCGTCACGCGCGTCAGCTCGCCGCCGCGCTTCTCCGACTGCCGCCGCCGCGCGTGGTCGACCAGGATGTTGCGCATCAGCCGGGCCGCGACCCCGTAAAAATGCACGCGATCGCGCCAGTTCACCTGCCGCTGATCGACCAGCTTCAGATAGAGCTCGTTCACGAGCGCGCTCGGCTCGAGGGAATGATCGGCACGCTCGTGCCGCAGATGACCGCGCGCGATCTCGTGCAACGAACGCTGCACGAGCGGCAGCAGACTGTCGAGTGCAGCGCGGTCTCCGGCGCTCCAGTTGCGCAGCAATCCGGTCACGGTGGAGATCGCGTCGTCCATGAAAAGAGGCGGGATCTTAGACGATCTCGGCTCCCGATGACCGGCACGCAGAAAAAGCTGAGCCGATTTTCCGCGGCATTGCGCGACGTGGACGGGCGCCGAACTGTCCGATCGAATTGCGGCGCGCCCAGGAGACGAAAACTAACGATGATCAGGCGCCTTGCGGCCGTACTCGGCTTCCTCACTTTCACCACCTCTGCCTTCGCGACCGCGGACCTTTCCGTGTCCCTCAGCTCCCCGTCGACGGCGTACACGAGCGGCTCGACGGCGACGTACACCGCGACCTTCGCGAACAACGGACCCGATGCGGTCACCAATCCGACCGTCAACACGCAGTTCACCGCGTATTCGGGAAACATCAACGCCACCAACATTCAGGTGACGAGCAAGCCGGCCGAGCTCACCTGCGGCGCGGCGTTCGATACGCCGCAGGGTCCGACGGTCTCGTGTACCGCACCGTCGCTGCCGGCGGGCTACAGCGGCCAGATCGTGGTCACGGCCACGATCAGCGGAACGGGCGGGCGGATGGAGGCCTGCAGCACGATTCAGCCCGCGGCAACCGATCCGATCACGAACAACAACGGCGCCTGCGTCAACATCGAGATCGACGTCCCGTCGTCGGATCTCACCTCGACCATCACCTCGCCGACGCCATCGCGGCCGAGCGGATCGACCGCCACGTACACGACGACGTTTGGCAACAGCGGTCCCGACGCGGCGGCGAACTTCAGCGTGAGCAACCGGTTCAGCTGGACGCAGGGCGACATTCAGGTGACCAACATCCAGGTGGTCAGCAAACCGGCCGCGGTGACGTGCGGCGCGGCGTTCGACACGCCGCAGGGTCCGACCATCACCTGCACCGCCGCTTCGCTTCCTTCCGGCTTCAGCGGCCAG
The DNA here is from genome assembly GCA_036387295.1 of Thermoanaerobaculia bacterium. Lineage (GTDB taxonomy): Bacteria > Acidobacteriota > Thermoanaerobaculia > Gp7-AA8 > Gp7-AA8 > QHVT01. The sequence goes on from DASVUA010000991.1 coordinate 2,318, forward strand.
CTCGTCGTTTCCGCAACGCTCGGCGGCAGCACGGGAGGAAACCTCGAGGTCTGCAGCACGACCCAGCCGGCGTCGACCGATCCGAACACCGGCAACAACGCGTCGTGCCTCAACACCATCATCACGATTCCGCAGGCGGAGCTCTACGCCTCGATCTCCTCCCCCACACCCTCTCCCGTCGCGAGCGGCACCACTGCCACGTATGTGAGCACGTTCGGCAACAGCGGCCCCGACGCGGCGACGAATGCAGCATTGACCGTCCGCTTCGGGAGCATCAACGGGACGATCGGAGCGTCGAACATCCAAGTGATGAGCAAGCCGCCCGAATTCACCTGCAGCGGGCCGGTGGCCACGCCGCAGGGTCCGACCATTACCTGCACCGCCCCCTCGATCCCCTCCGGCTACGCGGGACAGGTGACGACCACCGCGCAGATCACCGGTGACAGCGGGCAGATGAACGTCTGCACCGCCATCAGTTCACAGACGATCGACCCCGGCGTGCAGGCGAACGGCTCGTGTGTCACGGTGAGCGTCGTCGCGGCAGAACAGCCCACTGTCTCCTTCACCTGCCCGTTGCCATTCGGGCAAGGGACGAACGCGAACAGCGCCGTGACGATCTCGGAACCGCAGAGCTCCGACACCACGATCGCGCTCTCGTCGAGCAACCCCGGCGTCGCCGCCGTGCCGACGACGCTCGTCATCCCTGCCGGCTCCACGTCCGCTCCGTTCACGATTCAGGGCGTCGGTGCCGGCACGGCCATCATCACCATCACCCCTCCGGCCGGCTTCGGAGCGGCGCAGAACTGCAGCATCACGGTGAACGCGCCTGCGGCCGCTGCGACGATTGCCATCGTCTGCCTCGATGACACGGTCGTCGTCGGTGCGCCGCGCCTCGTGACCGTCGAGATCTCGGAAGCGCAGGGCACGCCGGTCGTGATCGCGCTCGCGTCGAGCAACATCGGCGTGGCCACAGTTCCGACGAACGTCACGATCGGGGCGGGCGCCACATCGGCGACGTTCACGCTGACCGCGGTGAGCGGCGGCTCGGCCATCGTCACGGCGACGCCGCCGGACGGCTTCGGCGCACCCGCCGTCTGCACGTTCACCACCGCCCCGGCCGCACCGGCGGCGGAGAACATCCCGGCGCTCGGGCCGTTCGGACTCGCAATCACCGCGGTGCTCCTCGCGCTGGCCGGCCTCGTCTTCACCCGCAACGCTGCCTGATGCGGCGCAGCGTCCCGCCATGCCGGGACGCTGCGTCTCGTGTGGCAACGCCCATCGATCGGCACGCGTTCGACGCGTTTCGCGGTGCGCGTGATCGATGTCGCGCGGCAAATCCGTTCGTGTCATTGAAGCCTCGTTTGGCCTATATCCGCGAAGGAGCCGCACCCATGCGTACCGACCGCTCGTCGTTCGTTTTCCTCATTCTTCTCACGCTCATCGCCGCCGGGATTCCGGTGGCGGCGCACGCCGCCGACTCCTCGGGCACCGATTACTGGGTGGCGTTCCCTCGCAACGTGCCGCCCGAACACCACGTATATCTGATGATCTCCTCGCGCGTCGCCACCAGCGGCCTGGTCTCGAACGCTTCGCTCGGGATCAACATCGCGTTCGACGTCGTTCCCGGCACGACGACAGTCATCGACCTCCCCTTCACCACGATCCTCAACGCGAACGACACCATCGAAGACAAAGGCGTTCACGTCACGGCGCTTGCCCCGATCGTCGTGTACGGCTCGAACTTGCGGGTCTTATCGGCCGATGCATATCTCGCGTTGCCGGTGGACGCGATCGGCACGAACTACATGGTCATGGCGTGGGACGTCGGCCTCGGCGTGGGCACCGAACTGACGGTCGTCGCGACGCAGAACGATACGAACGTGACCATTACGCCCACCGCGAGCGCCGGATCGAGGACCGCGGGTGTGCCGTTCGTCCTCACGATGCAGCAGGGACAGACCTACACGCTCTACGCGTCCGGCGGCGCCGACTTCACCGGCTCGACGATCGTCTCCGACAAGCCGGTGGGCGTCTACGGCGGCCACTCTTGCGGCAATGTGCCCGACGCCGACACCGACTTTTGCGACTACCTGATCGAGCAGATGTTTCCCGTCAGTACGTTCGGAACGAGCTTCATCACCATGCCGTACGCGGCTCGCACCTCCGGCTACATCGTGCGCGTCCTCGCATCGCAGGATGACACCGCCGTATCGTTCAATGGCGTAGTGGTGGCGACGATCGACGCCGGACAGTTCTACGAGGCCTCGCTCCTGTTCGGCACACAGATCACCACCACGCGCCCCGTCAGTGTGGCGCAGTACGCAAAAGGGCAGGAATCGGACGACCTCACGGGCGATCCGCACGAGATGCTGATCCTGCCCAACAGCAATTTCCTGTCGTCGTATCTCGTCGCCACGAGTGCGGCAGCCCTTGACGAGGACTACCTGAACATCATCGCGCCGACATACTCGGTCGGCACGGTGACGGTGGACGGCATTTCGGTCGCGGCGGAGTTCGATCCGATCGCCACGAGCGGCTATTCGGGCGCGCAGATCGCGATCGGTCCCGGCGATCACACGGTCGACGCCGCGGCGCCGATCGGTGTCTATGTCTACGGCTTCGACGGCTCGGCCGGAAGCTACGGCTACCCCGGCGGCGCGTTGACCGCTCCGCTCTCCACGAACCTCTCCATTCAGAAGACCGCGGGAGCGGGCCCGGTGCTCGTCTCCGGCCCCGTCACCTACACGATCGTCGTGTCGAACAGCGGTCCCGACACCGCGGTCGGCGCGATGGTCTCGGACGATTTTCCGGCCGCACTGACGAACGTGAACTGGACGTGCACACCATCCGCAGGCGCGACGTGCACCGCGGCCGGCGCGGGCGATTTGCAGGACTTCGTCACGATTCCGGCGGGCGGCTCCGTGACGTACAACGTCACCGCCACAGCACCCGCGGCACCGGCGAACATCAGCAACACCGCGACCGTCACGGCGGCCGGCAATGCAGCCGATCCGGCGCCGGCCAACAACAGCTCGACGGCCGATTTCCCGGTGCTTCCGGCGCCTGTGGCGCCACTCAATGCGGTTCCGACGCTCGGGGAGTGGGCGCTGATTCTTTTCGGCGCGGCGATGTCGCTCGCGGGGGTGCTCGCCACTCGCCGCGTGTGACGTTCAGCAGTCGCGGCATTCGCCGCAGCAGTTTGCAGGATCGAGAGCGGGAGCTCTCGATTTTGCTTTACGGCGCGCCTTCAATCCTGTAAAAAGTTATCTCCAACTTCACAGGTCCAAACCGATGAGCGCGTTTGTTGCGGCAGTGCTGTCTTTTCCGACGGTTTTCTTTACCGTCGTGCTCGCATTTTTCGTGCTTTACGCGCTCGCGACGATCCTCGGCGCGGCGGACATCGAGTGGCTCGACGGCGCCCTCGGCATCGACGACGTGAGCGACAGCGCGCTCGAACATGCACTCGACTCGCTCGGCATTGCCGGAATTCCGCTCACGATTTTCGCGGGACTCGGAAGCCTTTTCGCCTGGGTCGCGAGCTACACCGCCGATCGCTTTCTCCCCGACACCACGCTCATCGACAGCGGCATCGGCGTCGCTGCCGGCGTCGCCGGGCTGCTCCTCGCTGCCGGCGCGGTGCGTCCGCTGAAGCCGCTCTTCGTCGAAGCGCCGGGGCGCCATCGCAACGAGCTGGTCGGCCAGGTCTGCACGATTCGCTCGCTGCAGGTCAACGAGCAGACCGGCACCGCGGAGCTGGGCGACGTCGTCGCCGAGGTGCGCTGCTTCCGCGACAACAAACTGACGGTCGGCAGCACTGCCATCGTCTACGACTACGACTCTGAACAAGGCACCTACCACGTCGGGCCGATCGATCCCTCCCTCGCCCGTACAGAAATCGTCTAACTGGAGACATCAATGGATCTCGTCATTCTCGCTGCAGTCGTCGTGTCAGTCATCCTCCTCGCCGGCTTCGTCCTCGCCGTGATGGTCGCCAAGTTCTACCGGAAGGTGGAGCAGGGAAAGGCGCTCATCGTCAATAAGATGAAGTCCGAGCCGGTCGTGACGTTCACCGGCGCGCACGTGCTGCCGATCGTGCACAAAGCCGAGGTGATGGACATCTCCGTGAAGACGATCGAGATCGATCGCCGCGCGAAAGATGGCCTGATCTGCCGCGACAACATCCGCGCCGACATCAAGGTCACGTTCTTCGTCCGCGTGAACAAGACGGTGGAAGACGTGATCAAGGTCGCGCAGTCGATCGGTTGCGCGCGCGCAAGCGATCCCGGCACGCTCGAAGCGCTGTTCAGCGCAAAGTTTTCCGAGGGCTTGAAGACCGTCGGCAAACAACTCGACTTCGTCGATCTCTACACGAAACGTCACGAGTTCCGCGACGCGATCATCAATCTCATCGGACGTGACCTCAACGGCTACGTCCTCGAAGACGCGGCGATCGACTATCTCGAGCAGACGCCGATCGCGAATCTCGATCCGATGAACATTCTCGACGCGCAGGGCATCCGGAAGATCACGGAGCTCACGTCCACCGAGCACGTTCGCACGAACGAATTCATCAACACCGAACGGAAGCTGACGAAGAAGCAGGACGTCGAAGCGCAGGAAGCGATTCTCGAGCTCGAGCGGCAGCAGGCGGACGCCGAGGCGAAGCAGAAGCGCGAGATCGAATCGGTGCGCGCGCGCGAAGCGGCCGAGCTGCAGAAGATCCAGGCCGAAGAGCGTCTGCGCGCCGAGACGGCACGCCTCGCGACCGACGAAGAGCTGGCGGTGAGCGAGCAGAACAAGCAGCGCCAGATCGAAGTCGCGGCGAAGAACCGCGAGCGTGTGGTCGGCATCGAGACCGAGCGCGTCGAGAAAGACCGCATGCTCGAAGCGGTGTCGCGCGAGCGCGCCGTCGAGCTTTCACGCATCGAGAAAGAGAAGGCGCTGGAGCTCGAGCGCAAGAACATCCAGGAAGTGATTCGCGAGCGCGTGGTGGTCGAGCGCGGCGTGGTGGAAGAGCAGGAGCGGATCAAATCGGTGCAGGTGCTCGAAGATGCGAAACGCAGCCGTGACGCGGTGATCATCGCGGCGGAAGCGGAAGCGCAGGAGAAGCTGGTCAAGGACATCAAGTCGGCGGAAGCGGCCGAACAGGCGTCGGTGCATCACGCGAAAGAGCGCATCACGCTGGCCGAGGCGGAGCTCGAAGCGGCCGAGCGCGAGACGCGCGCGAAGATCCGTCTGGCCGAAGGAACGCAGGCGCAGGAAGCGGCGAGCGGCCTGGCCGAGGCGAAGGTGAAAGAAGCGGATGCAATCGCGAGCGAGAAGCATGGCCTCGCGTTGATCCGCGTGAAAGAAGCGGAAGCGACCGCGATCGCGAAACTCGGCGTGGCCGAAGCGTCGGTGCTGCGCGAGAAGGCGCTCGCCGAGGCGCAGGGCATCCAGGAAAAAGCGTCGGCCATGAAGGAGTTCGACGTGGCCACGCGCGAGCACGAGGAGTTCCGTCTGCGCATCGAAACGCAGCGCACGCTCGGCAGCGAAGAGATCCGCGCCCGCCAGGCAATCGAAGAAGCGAAAGCCGAGATCCTCGGCGTCGCGCTGCAGAACGCCAAGATCGACATCGTCGGCGGCGACGGCCAGTTCCTCGACCGCGTCGTCAACTCCGTCGGGATGGGCAAAGCGGTCGATACGTTTCTGAAAGAGAGCGAGACCGCGCAAGCGGTCATGGCGAAGCTCGGCGTCAAGACGCCGGACGCGCTCGTGCACGCCCCGGCAGAAGCGAAGCTGCCGGTCGTGCGCGCCGACTAAATCGCCGTACCTGTGGAGGGGGGGGGGGGGGG
>DASVUA010000992.1:0-3400 GCA_036387295.1 Thermoanaerobaculia bacterium
AATGAGGAGCTTCTCGATGACTTTCCTGCGCCGCATCGTTCCGATCTTTCTGCTCGTTGCGTCGGCCACGATCGCCCGCGCTCAGACCGCGCCGGTCGAGGGGCGCGTCATGATGCTCGGCAACGTGTCGCTTCGCCCGTCGACCGGCAACGCCGGCACGACGCTCGACGTGCAGATTCGCGGCTATCTCGCCGACCCGACCGCGCTCTCGATCGCCTTTCAGCCGGCCGGCTTTCTGACCGTGCGGAACATCCGCCTCCAGGCGCGGGAGATCATCTTCACGCTCGACATCAGCCCGAATGCGCCGGCGCGTGCGTACACGCTCGTGCTCACGCCGACGGCGCCGGTGGGAGAGGCGCGGATCGTGCCGCCGCCGCTGACGCTGCCGGACGCATTTCGGGTGCGACGCCCGGTGCGCGTCACGTCGGTGAATCCGGCGCAGCTTGCGCCGGGAACGAGCGCGAACGTCACCATCACCGGCAGCGGCTTCCAGTCGAAAGCAAAACTCTTCTTTCCCGGCACGTCCGGCGTGACGGCCACCGTCACGAACGTCACCGCGACGTCGATCGCCGCCACGTTCACCGCCGATCCGAACGCGGCCCCCGGCGCGCGTCCGTTCGTCGTGCAGAACCCCGACGGCAGCGACAACGCCGACCAGGCGCCGCTCCCGTCGATCATGGTCGCGCAACCGGCAGCGACGCCGGTCCCGCCGGTCGTCAACGCCATCACCCCCGCGTCGGCCGCGCAGGGCGCCTCGCTCCTCGTGCGCATTGCGGGAAGCAATTTTCAGAAAGGAGCGACCGTCAATCTCGGCACCGGAATCACCGCGCAGGTCGCGACCGTCACGCCGGCCGAGATCATCGCGAACGTCGCCGTCGCCCCGAACGCCACGCCTGGCGCGCATCGCGTGATCGTCCGCAATCCCGACGGCCTGACGAACGATGCGCAGCCGCGCCCGGTCGAGCTCACGATCACGGCCCCGGTGGCGAAGCCGCCGGAAACGAAACCGCCCGCCACGACGCCACCGGTCACCACGCCGCCCGTCACCACACCGCCGGTCACGACTCCACCCGTGACCACTCCGCCGGTGACGAAGCCGCCGGTCACCACACCACCCACCACGCCGCCGGTGACGACTCCGCCGGTCACTCCCACGCTGCCGCCGGTGACGACGCCGCCCACCACCGCGCCACCCGTCACGAAGTTGCCCGTGCCGCCGCTGCTGCCGCCCGCGCAGGCGACGCTTCAGGGGCCGCGCGTCGATTCGGTGAAGCCGCAGTCGCTCACGCCGGGCCAGACCTACATGCTGCAGCTCGACGGCAAGAACTTCAGCCCGCAAACGAAGATCGCGCTCGGCAAAGACATCACCGTCGTCGGCGTGCCGGTCGTGCTCTCTCCGACCAAAGCGAATCTGCAGGTCATCGTTTCGCCCGCCGCAAAAGCGGGTGTCGTTCCGGCGGTCGCGTCGAACGGGAAAGAGCAGAACAGTGGTCCGGGCGGCGTGATGATCGCGTCGGCGCAGGGGAAGAACAACACCCCGGGCTCGAAGGCGCCAGCCGCGCCTGCCACTCCGGTCGAGGCGGTGAAGCAGGTCCTCGGCTCGATCGCCCTGATCAAGCCCTGCACGCCCTACGAGAACTACTCGTGCAACGACGTCCCGCTGCTCAATGACTCGGTGAATTTCACGTGGAAAGAGCTCACGCCGGGCGTGTCGCAGCTGTTCGTATTCGAGATCATCGACGCGAAACAGAACCTCCTCTACAGCGCCCAGACCCAAGCTCCTCATCTCGAATGGAGCGCATCGAAACTGAGCAGCGTTTTCGACAAGATCGCCTCGAAACCGCACGGCACCTCGCCCTACGGTTCCGACACTCGCAGCAGCACGAAGAGCGGCGCAAACGCGAGCGGCGTGGTCCTCGCCGGCTCGACCCCCGGCTCGCAGCAGGGCGTGCCGCACGCGCAGAAGCTCAGCGACACCGAGCTGGTGTTGAAGGCGTATCCGAGCTCGATCTTCTGGCGCGTCCGCGGGATGCGCAAGAAAGCGGGTAAACAGAACGATCTTTATGTCGCCGCGGAGAGCGAGATCCGTCCGCTCGACCTGCCGAAGCCGCCCGGCGGTTTCAGTTGTCCGGCCGGCTCGAAGTCGAAGATCGCGATCGTGCCGGTGCCGAGCGCCGAACCGTTCGCCGCTCCGTGCGACAAGAAAAACGGCAAGTACTCGACCAATCTCTGCTCCGGCATGACCGCCCGCTTCTCCGAGGATTCCGTCGTCGACCTCACGAACATCCCGTTCCAGTTCGGGCAGCTCGGCTCGGTCGGCGAAGGCGGCAACATGGTCGTCGCGTTCATCGGTCTTTTCGTCGACTGGGGCGACGGCACCGAACCTCAGCCGCTCGTCGTCGCCGGCGATGAATCGCCGTCACTCGCCAAGGCGAAGATTTACACGGCCGGGCTGAAGCACGTCTACAAGAACAAGAGCAACAGCGACGAGAAGCACGAATACTTTGCCCGCATTTACGCGGTCTCCTCCGACTCCACGGTTTCTCTTGCCGCGGTCGGGAAAGAGGCGGCCAAAGCGGCCACCAGCGGCGCGCAGGGCAACAAGATGGTCCATACCGTCGCCTGCACGACGGTCAAAGTCTTCAACGAAGTCGACGCGACGAAAGATGGTCCGCTCACGCTCGTTTCCGCGCTGACCGTCTTCCCCGAGGACTGGTCCAAGCTCGCCGCGCTCGCGCAGGTGTCCGTCGGCGGCAACGGTGCTGGTGCCGGTCTGATTGGCGGCAGCATCGAGAGCATTCCGCTCGTAGACATCGCAGCTTCCGCGGGCGGCAGCAGAGGCTCGGGGGGAAACCGGAGCGGCGGCATTCCATCCGGCACCGTCGACGCCGGAACGACGATCGGCACCCCGGTCGCCGGATCGGGCGCGACCGCGGTTTCGACCCAGGTCGCGAAGATCGACACCAGTCAGGTCACCAGCGTCTCCGAGTGCGCGGAAGCATTCCGCCCGTTTGTCCGCATCCGCTACTACGGCCATGGCCGCGCACGCGTGCGCTGGACGCTCGACGGCAAGATCATCGACGAGCACGAAACGCCGGAGCTCCCGCCCGTCAGCTACAGCGACGCGATGGGGCACAAGAAGTCGTATGACGTCGATCTCTCCATTCCTCTGCCCGCGAAGTTGGGCAAAGGAATGAACCTGCACACGCTCAAAGTGCACGTCGAGACCGGCGCGCTTCCCGGCTCGATGACCAGTGCCACCACGACTGCCTCAGCGAGCAAGAACAGCGGCGCCGCCGGCATGACGCTCGGCGATGCGAAGCACGTCGCCTCGACCGTCCCTTCCGCCACGGGCGGCGGCCCGTCGCTCGCGAGCAGCGGACCGAATGCCTTGCCGGGC
>DASVUA010000993.1:0-15082 GCA_036387295.1 Thermoanaerobaculia bacterium
GGGCGTCGACGACGGCCGCTTCGACGCCGCCTTTCACGACGCGAGTGCGCGGCCGCGCATGCCGGTCGCGCACGAGCCGGCCACTCCGCGCAAACTCTCCGCGTACGCAAACGACGTGGCGCGCGGACGCTTCCTCGCGCGGCTCGTGCCCGAACTACGCCGTCACGCGGCGGCGCGGCTGCCGGAGTACATGGTGCCGTCGGCGTTCGTGGTGCTCGACGCGCTGCCGCTCACGCCCAGCGGCAAATTGAATCGCGCCGCGCTGCCGGCGCCTGCCACGACGCGCAACGACGCGGAGCGCGAGCGCGTTGCACCCCGGACGAAGCTCGAAGAAACGCTCTGCGCCATCTGGTCCGACGTGCTCGCCGTCGACAGCGTCGGCATCGAAGACGATTTCTTCGCGCTCGGCGGCCACTCGCTGCTCGCGACGCAGCTCGTCTCGCGCGTCCGCGCGGCGTTGCAGGTCGACCTCCCGTTGCGCAGCGTGTTCACCCATCCCACGCCTGCCGCACTCGCGCGCGAGCTCGAAACGCTGCAGCCGCGTACGGAAGTCGCGCTGCGTCCCGTGCCGCGCAGAGGCGTGATGCCGCTCTCGTTCGCGCAACAACGCCTCTGGTTTCTCGATCAGCTTCAGCCCGGCAATGCGGCGTACAACATCACGCTCGCCCTCCGTCTGCATGGACCGCTCGACGTCGATGCGCTGCAACGCGCGCTCGATGCGCTGATCGCACGTCACGAAATCCTGCGCACCACCTTCACCGCCGGAGACGATGACGCCGGCCAGGTCGTCGCAGCAGCCGGCGCGATGCAGCTCGAGGTCGAAGAGGCGGGCGAAGTCGATCTGCAGGAGCGCGCCGCGCGTGAAGCGGCGAAACCATTCGACCTGCAGTGCGGCCCGTTACTGCGCGGCGTCTTGCGGCGCGTCGATGCTCGCGAGCACGAGCTGATCGTCGTCATGCACCACATCATTTCCGACGGCTGGTCGCATGGAGTGATGGTGCGCGAGCTGCGCGCGCTGTACTCCGGCGAATCGCTGCCGCCGCTGCCGCTGCAGTACGCCGATTTCGCGCAATGGCAACGCGCGCGTCTGCAGGGCGAGCTGCTCGACGCGCAGCGCGACTACTGGACCGAGCGTCTGCGCGGCCTGGAACGCGTCGACCTGCTGCCGCCCGACAAACCGCGGCCAGCCGAGGCGCGCGGACGGGGGGCTGCGCACCGCTTTGCCTTCTCGCGGGAGGAAGCGCACGCGCTGCAGGAGCTCGCACGCCGTCACGACGTCACGCTGTTCATGACGCTCCTTGCCGCGTTTGCGGCCGTTCTCCAGCGCTCCGGCGGCGCGACCGATGTGGCGATCGGCGTACCGGTCGCGAATCGCACGCGCGCCGAGCTCGAATCGCTGATCGGCTTCTTCGTCAACACGCTGGTGCTACGCATCGACGCGTCGGGCGATCCGCTCTTTCCTCAACTCCTGGCCCGCGTCCGCGAGACCGCCCTCGGCGCATTCGCGCATCAGGACATCCCGTTCGAGATGCTCGTCGAAACGCTGCAGCCGGAGCGCGATCGCGCGCGCCATCCGCTGTTTCAGGTGATGTTCGTGCTGCAGAACACCCCCGGCGGCGCGGTCGAGATTCCCGGCCTGCAGATCGAAGCAGAGAACATCGAGAGCGGCGTCAGCAAGTTCGACCTGACGCTGCTGATGGAAGAGTCGCCCGACGGTCTGCTCGCGGTCTTCGAATACGACCGCGATCTCTTCGAGCCTGCCACCATCGAACGCCTCGCCGCCCGCCTGCAGGCGTTCTGCGCGGAGCTCGTGCGCGAGCCGCAACGTGCGCTGTCGCAACTGCAGGCACTGCCGCCCGCCGAATTGCAGACGCTGCGCGACTGGTCGTCCGGTGGCGTGACGCAAACAAACCCCGCGCGCACGCTGGCCGACGCGTTCGAACGGCAGGTCGAGCAGACGCCGGACGCGCAGGCGCTGGTCTTCGAGACCACGCGCCTCACGTACCGCCAGCTCAATGAAGCCGCGAACAGGCTCGCGCATCATCTGCGCAAGCGAGGCGCGGGTCCCGAGGCGATCGTCGCGCTGACGTTCGAGCGTTCGGCCGAGATGGTGATCGCGATTCTCGCGACGCTGAAAGCAGGTGCTGCATACCTGCCGCTCGATCCGTCGTATCCGGCCGAACGGCTCGCCTTCATGCGCGCCGACAGCGGCTCGACGATCGCACTCGACGCGCAATCACTCGCTGCGACCGATCTCGACGCGTATCCGGCGCACGCGCCCGAACGCGCCGCGCTGCAGCCGGAACATCTCGCGTATCTCATCTACACCTCCGGCTCCACCGGCCGGCCGAAAGGGGTGGCGGTGACGCATGCGAATGCGTGTGCGTCGGCGCTCGCGCGTGCGGAGCTCTACGGACCGGCGGAGCGCTTTCTGCTCGTGCCGTCGTTCGCGTTCGACAGCTCGGTCGCGGTCTTGTTCGGCACGCTGCTCACCGGCGGCACGCTCGTCATCGCGCCCGATGCGGTGCTGCAGGATGCGGACGCGCTCGCGCGATTGATCGCCGCCGAATCGATCGCCGAACTGCTGCTCGTCCCGCTGCTGTACGACGCGTTGCTCGACGCGGCGTCGCCGCTCGCGAGCCTGCGCACCGTCATCGTCGCGGGTGAAGCGATTCCGCGCACGCTGCCGGCGCGGCATCGCGAGCGCGTTCCGCACGCTGCGCTGTACAACGAGTATGGGCCGACCGAGGGGAGCGTGTGGAGCTCGGTCGCGCGGGTGGAGACGGATGCGATCACCATCGGACGGCCGATCGCGAACACGCAGTCGCTGGTGCTCGACGAGCGGTTGCAGCCCGCTCCGATCGGCGGGATTGGCCACCTTTACATCGCCGGAGCTGGCGTCGCACGCGGCTATCGCGGACGCACGGGGCTCACCGCCGAGCGCTTCGTCGCGAATCCGTACGGCCCGCCCGGCGCGCGCATGTATCGCACCGGCGATCTCGCCCGCTGGAATGCGAACGGCGAGCTCGAATTCGCGGGGCGCGCCGATCAGCAGGTGAAGATCCGCGGCTTCCGCATCGAGCCGGGAGAGATCGAAGCGGCGTTGACGATGCTGCCGGCGGTCGCGCAATCGGCGGTCGTGCCGCGGACGATCTCAGGCGAGACGCGGCTCGTCGCGTACGTCGTGCCGCGCGCGGCGTGCGAGCCATCCGCATTGCGCGCGGCCCTCGGCGAGCGGCTCCCGAAACACATGATGCCGAGCGTGTTCGTGCCGCTCGACGGGCTGCCGCTCACTCCCAACGGCAAGCTCGATCGCAATGCGCTCCCCGATCCCGTTCACGAGCGCGCCACGCGTGCGGCCGTGCCGCCGCGCGACGCGCTCGAACTGCAACTCGTGCGGATCTGGGAAGAGGTGCTGAACGTTGCGCCTGTCGGGGTGACCGACGATTTCTTCGACCTCGGCGGACACTCACTACTGGCCGTGAAACTGATGACGCGCGTGCGACGCGACTGCGGCGTGCACGTACCGCTCGCGGCGCTGTTCGAGCAGGCGACGGTCGAGCATCTCGCGCGGACGATCCGCGCCGGCGCGACGGGCAACGCTCGCACGCTCGTGCCGCTCCAGACGCGCGGCAGCGCCGCACCGCTGTTCCTCATCCATCAGGCCGGCGGCAACGTCATGTCGTATCTCCACCTCGCGCGCCGCCTCGAGCGTCCGGTGTACGGCGTGCAGGCGCGCGGGCTCGATGGACGCGAGCGCCCTCTCGACGACATGGAGTCGATGGCAGCGTCGTACATCTCCGCGATCCGCGCCGTTCAGCCGCACGGCCCGTATCACCTCGGCGGCCATTCGCTCGGCGGCCGCATCGCCTTCGAGATCGCGCGTCAGCTCGAAGAGGGAGGGGGGCGCGTCGCGCTGCTCGCGATCATCGACGTTCCCGGCGTCGATGACGTGGCGGAGCCCGAGTTCCCCGACGACACGACTGCCCTCGCGCACCTCGTATCCCAGATCGGCGACCACTACGGCGTTGCGCTCAGCGTCGACCTTGCCGGCCTCGATGAAGCCGCACAATACGAGCGAATCTTCAATGCCCTGGCCGAACGCCACCTCGTCGCCGCCGACGCGAGCCCGCTCGAGGTAAAAGGCCTGCTGCAGGTTTACAAAGCAAACATGCACGCCGTGCAGCGCTACCGTGCGCCGACATGTTCCGTCAACATCACCTTGATCGCCAGCGAAGCCCTGATCGGCCGCCACCCCTCCGACCCCACCCTCGGCTGGCACGCCTGGACCACCGGCAAAGTCCACCTCCACAAGATCACCGCCACCCACACCGACCTCCTCAAAGAACCGCACGCAACCGAGATCGCCGCATACCTGAGGTGAGAACGCCTTTCGCGACCCATACCTGCGAACGATGAGATCAGTTTGGAGTGCGGCGACGCCAGTCGCCGCTGTCACTTGCGGAGGCGGCAGCCTGCGCTTTCTGCGCGCGTTTGCGGCAGCTAGCGCTGCCGCGAGTGAAAGCGGCGACTGATCGTCGCCGCACTCCAAACTGAACATGCGTTTCGCGAGAATGTGGAGTGCGGCGACGTCAGTCGCCGCTCTTACTCGCGGAGGCGGCAGCCTCCGCTTAATGCTCGCGTTTGCGGCAGCTAGCGCTGCCGCAAGTGACAGCGGCGACTGATGTCGCCGCACTCCACAATCGAGCTGCGCATGGGCAAACCCTCAGCCGCGTTTGCCGGTGAGCATGCTTGCGACCAGTTCGTACAGCATTCGGCCGGTGGGTGGGGGGCTGTAGAGGCGGCGTTTGTAGGGGCGGTTGAGGAGGCCGTGCCAGAGGAAGTCGCGGACGAGGCGGAGCCAGGCGGCGGGGCTGTGGATGCTCAGCATGATTTTCACGTCGTGACTCGGCGTCAAGGGCACGCCGTGCCAGCAGGAGAGGGAAATCGAGCTGGTCGAGGAGGCGAAATAGTGCCACCACCCTTTGGGCAAATACAGCACATCGCCCGGTTCGAGCGTGGCCTGCAGAATCTCGGCGCGGGCGAACCGCGGATGTTTACGCAGGTCGGGCGTTTGCGGCGCGACCTGGCTTTTCGTATGGCAGTCGCTGAAGAGATGAAGATTGCGCGCCTGATCGGGCGCCGCGAGGATTACGACCTTGGTTCCATGCACCTGCGCGAAGAAATTGTCGACGTAGTCGTAATGGAGGCCTGAACGCGTATTCGCGCCCATCCAGAACACGACGTCCTTCAGCTCGTGCGGGCCGAGGGTGTCGAAGTGATACTCATCCGCGACACCTTCATAGCGGCTCACGCTCAATTGATCCACATAGCAACGATCGCCGCTCTTCATCAACTCCACGAATTGCGCGACCGTCATCGCGCGCCTGTAATCGGCGTCGGTGAATTGATACGGCACTTCCGTATCGGGCAGGCCGATGCTCGGCTCGATCTGCATGTCGCCGAATTTTTCCGCGAAATAATCGGGCGACCAGGTCTTGACGGCCGGCCACGACGAAGCCGCACCTTTGACGATCACCGGCCGGCCCGGATTGCGGAAATCGCGATCGAATCCAGCCGCGTCGAACGGCTGCATGAGCGGAATCGGCCTGCGGAGCGGAAGTGCGGCGTTCGTCGTCATGGCGTGGTGAGAACGGTCTCGGGGGCGCGGTGGACGCGTGCGGTATGGCGGTGTGCGTGATTGAGGATCAGGTCCGCGCCCCGTTCCGCGCCGCCGGCGGCGCGGCAGGCATCGCCGATCCGCGCACTGTTCGCTTTGAACGACGGATCGCTGAGGACGCGCAGTGCGGCTTCGCGAATTCGGGCCGGTGCGGCGTCGGGAGGAAGCGCCAGGCCGGCGCCCTGTTCTTCAATGCGCTCGGCGATCGAGTAGGTCTCGAAGGTCGTGCCGAATGCGAGCATCGGCACCGCGTTCCACGCCGCTTCGCGCGAGCCCCCCATGCCGCCGTTCATGACGAACAACGACGTTCGCGGCAGGATGTCGAGTTGTGGCGCCAGCCCTTGTTCGGCGACGCTCCAGACGAGGAAGTTGTCGGGAACCGGCCCCAGGTCCGCCGGCTTCGTGCTGGCGCTGAGGGTCAGCAGGACCTGGTAATCGAGATCGCGGAACGCCTCGAGGCAATTGCGATAGAACTGCGGGCCAGGATCGCAGATCGTGCCGAAGCCGATGTAGATCAACTTGTCGCGCAGCCGCTCCATCGGAAACGCCGGCTTTTCGGAATTCGGGCGCGTGTGCACCGAGGCGATGAAATGGTAGGTGTCGTCGAGCAGGTGATCGTGAGGCTGCAGCTCGCGCGGCGTATGGCAGATGTTCACCGGCTGCGGATTGGTGAACGTCTGCATGTAGCCCATGCGCGGCAGATCGTAGGTGGCGCGCAACTGCCGCTCCAGGGTGCGGAAATACTGCAGGCTCTTACGCGACCGGAGGAACATTTCGGGCATGTCGCGCCAGAACTTGCCGCTCGCCAGCGCGAGCCTCCAGCGGAACGCCGGAGTGTGCACCGAGCAGATGGCCGGGATCTGCAGAACGTGCGCGATGACGCGTCCCCAGATACAAAGCGAATCGTGCACGATGTAATCGGGCTCGAACTCGCGCACCTGGTCGATGATCTGCGGAATCCATTCGAGCGCGCACCAGGTGAGGATCGGCGCGAGATCGAGCTCGTGATGAAAGCGTGACCCGGCGAGCGGCCCGGTGTACGGGCGGATCGGCGGGTATGAACGGAACTCCGCGCCGAGCGCCTCGATGTCCTGCTGGAATGGCGGAGCCTCGAAATACAGCAGTTTCTCGCCACGGCGGACGAGCTCCGCGACGAGGCCGTACGTCGCAATGACGTGGCCGCCGCCGGAGACATTGAGGAACACTCCTTTGCCCATGCGGTCTCTCTCCCGGTTGATTGGATGTGGCGACAATGTAGCACAACGGAAAGAAGCCATTCCGCAGATACGCATTGACGCCCTGCCGGACCGCGGCTAAGCTCTCCGCACTCCGGAACAAATGAGTCTGCGCCGCGCGGGGAACCCGCGCGTGCGCGTCCCGTGAGCGAAAAGGTGTGACGGCATGAAGGCGAACAGCGAACTCGATTGCATTCTCGTCGGATACAACGACATCGATCTCGGGTGGGTCGACGCCGAACTGAAGCCGGTGCGCCACGCTTCCGGCGGATATCGTCACTTCCGCTCCAATACCCTCGTCATCGACGGCAAGCGGCGTCATTACACCGACCTGCTCAATCGGACGCTCACCGAAGCCACCGGCCGGCCGCACGCGCTGCACGTCGCGCGCACCCCCAGCCTCCCTTGCATGATCCTCAAGAGCTTCCTCGCCGCGCGCGGGCTGCATTCGGAGATCGTGAACTTCTTCAATCACGATTCCGAGCGGCTGGTCGAGCTGCTGGGACAGAACCCGCGGGCCGTCGCCATTACGACCACCGTCTATACGACCGCCCGGCCGGTCATCGAAGTTGTCGAATTCATCCGCCGCCACAATGCCGACGTCAAAATCATCGTCGGCGGGCCGCACATCTACAACACCTGTTCGGACAATGACGTCGAGATCCAGGACTTTCTGCTCGGCGAAATGGGCGCCGACATTTACGTCTTCGATTCACAGGGGGAGCTGACCCTGTCGCGAATCGTGCAGGAGCTGCGCGAGCGCAATCCCGATCTGTCGAAGATTCCGAACGTCATCTATACGAATGACGGCCTGACGTTCGAGCGGGGACAGCGTCAGGTCGAGAACAACGATCTCGAATCGGGCGTGATCAACTGGCACCTCTTCGAGCGCGATTACGTGACGCCGTTCGCCTGGATGCGCACCGCGCGCAGTTGTGCATTCAGTTGCGCGTTCTGCCGTTATCCGGCCCTCGGCGGCGCGCTGACGCTCAACAGCATCGAAGTGCTCGAGCAGCAGCTCCGCACGCTCAGCGAAATCGGCGTCAAGCACCTCTACTTCATCGACGATACCTTCAATGTGCCGCTGCCGCGCTTCAAGCAATTGTGCAAGATGATGATCCGCAACAAGTTCGACATCCAATGGACGTCGTATTTCCGTTGCGCGAACGCCGACGACGAAACGTTCGACCTCATCAAAGAAGCGGGCTGTGTGGCGGTGTTTGCCGGCATCGAATCGGGCGATCAGCAGATCCTCAAGAACATGAACAAAAAGGCGCGAGTCGAAGCCTACAAATACGGCCTGAAAGCGCTCGCGGACCGCGACATCATGGTCTACGCGTCGTTCATCCTCGGATTTCCGGGCGAGACGGCGGAGAGCGTGCAGAACACGCTCGAATTCATCGACGAAACGGCGCCGACGTTCTATTCGGCCGAGGCGTATTACCACGACCCGAAAGTCCCGATTGAAGAGAGGGCGGCCGAATTCGGGCTCAAAGGATCGGCGTACAGCTGGTCGCACGCCACGATGGACTGGCAGGAAGCGCAGGACCACGTCGAAACGCTGCATCGCCGCGTCGACAAATCGGCCTTCCTCCCGCTGTACGGAGTCGATGTCTGGTCGGTGCCGTATTTTCTGCAGAACGGCGTCTCGCGTCCGCAGCTGACCGACTTTCTCAATGTCGCGCAGAAGATGATCGTCCGGAGCTTCGACGAAGCCGAGCCCGATTACTCGCAGGAGAAAGAAACGCTCAAGGCGATTTTCGCGCCTGCCGCCGGCGACACCGCTGCGCCGGTCGTGGAGCTGCTGTGAGCGAAGTCAGCGCCCGGATCGACCTCCCTCCCGTGCGCAGCGGACGGCCGCCCGGTCCGCGCGGACTGCGGCTCGTGCGCACGCTCCTCGACTACCGGCGCAACAACCTTCCGACGATCGAAAAGCTCGCCCGCGAATTCGGCGACATCGCGTACATGCCGTTTCCCGGCGGCGGCGGATTCGTGGTCAGTCATCCCGACTACATCCAGCACATCCTCATCAGAAACTCGGACAACTACCGCAAAACCAGCGCGACGCACTGGGTGCGGCATTTCTTCGGAAATGCCATGCAGATCAACAACGGCGAATACGCGCGCAACATGCGCCGCATCATCGCGCCGGCATTTCATGGGGAAGGGCTGGCGCGGGCGTATGCCGAACTGATCGTGGACGAAAGCGTGGCCGCCATTCGCGGCTGGAAGCCGGGACCGCGGCCGGGCATCACGCAGGAGCTCACCGAGCTGGTGCTCGACGTCATCGTACGGATCTTTTTCGGCACCGAACCGGGCGCCGAGACACGCCGCGTCGGCGCCTTGTTCGTCGCCGCGCTCCCGCCCGCGGGGGCGATCCTGCCGCGTTGGATTCGCGGCTCGCGCAGCGGGCGGTACGTCGCGGCCGCGGCCGCACTGACGGCCGAAGTGATGGCGCGCATCGCCGCGCGGCGGCGCGACGTGAACGGCGGAACCGACTTTCTGAGCATGCTCGTCCGCGCCGGCAAAGACGGTCAGCAGTTGAACGACCAGCAGATTCGGGATGAGATCGTCGCGTATGCGCTGGCCGGCTATTCGGCCGCCACCGCGCTCAATCAGATCCTGCGCCTGGTCGCGGAGAACCCTCACGCCGACACGAGGCTGGCGGCGGAGCTCGAGACCGTCATCGGCGCGCGCGAGCCGCGTATGCAGGATCTGCCGGCGCTCGATTACCTCGGCAGCGTGGTCAAGGAAGCGCTCCGTCTCTGCCCGCCCGCCGGCATGATGTTCCGGCGCGCCGCGGCCGACGACGTGATCGGCGGCTGGCCCATTCCGGCCGGCGCGAGGATGTTTCTCTCGAGCTGGGTCGTGCAGCGCGACCGCCGCTTCTTTCCCGACCCGCTCACCTTCAAGCCGGAGCGCTGGACGCCCGAATTCGAGCGCGCGCTGCCGATGTGCGCCTACTTTCCGTTCGGCCGCGGCCCGCGCGCCTGCATCGGCGGTGCGATGGGCGAGTTGATTCTGCAGCTCATCGTCGCCACGATCCTCCGCCGTCATCGCCTCGAAGCGCGCGTCACGCTGCGGCCGGATCAGGACGAATGGCCCGCCATTCTCGCGGCGGGCGGCATCCAGGTCGACGTGCACCCGCGCTGATCTCGTCGAGCGGGCGTTAGTGTGGAGTGCGGCGACGCCAGTCGCACGCGAAACTAGACAGGGAGCGAGGCTGCACCGGACCGCGGTGACAGCAATCACTTTGCTTCCGCCGACCCGCTCGGTACACTCCCGCGCATTCGTTTCAACTTGCCGGGAGAAAAACCTATGCGTCCGACCGTCCAGACGGTGGCAGCTGCCTGCCTTCGTGTTCTTGTGGCGTGCCTGCCCGTTGTTGCAGTGGCGTTTCCGGCGTCTGCAACCGTCCTGACGCAACCGAGCGTCGTTCGCGTCGTGCAGGGCGGCGTCAGCGAAATCATCACCGTCCGCATCATCGGCTTTTCGCGCGAGATGGGAGGCCTCTCGGGGCAGCTGTTCGTCAGCAACCTGCCGCCCGGAGTGACGACCGACCCGGCGCCTCCCATTCCGTATGGTCCGTCGCAGCCGGGCGAAGGGCAGACCACCTTCCGCTTCATCGTCGGCCCGAACACGCCGCCCGGCATGTACGAGCCGTTCCTCACCGACAGCAACGGCTTCGGCGGACGGAGCATCGGCCTCGAAGTCGTCGCCGCGCAAACGTCGTTCGAAGCGGCGGTCTCACCGAATCCGGTCACGCTGCAGAGCGGCGCCCCGCCTCGTCCGGTGACCGTCAGCACGATTCCGCAGCAGGGCTTCACGGCTCCGATCACCTACGCATTTCAAGGCTTCCCATCCTTCATCAGCACGGGAGGGCCGATCACCGTGACGCAGGCGAACGGCTACGGACCGGCGACGTTCCAGTTCGCCGCCGCACCCGGCGCGCCGCCCGCCACGTACAACGGCGTCCTGCTCGCCACGAGCAACGGGACGACGAAGACGTATCCGGTCACCGTCATCGTGCAGCGGCCCGATTTCGTCGCGACGTTCGCCCAGCCGCGCGTCACGCTCTGCAACGACGGCACGGGTGCATCGAACGCACTGTCGCTGCAGCCGCTCGACGGCTACAGCGGATCGCCGACCGTCACCTTCATCAACGTCCCCGCCGGCATCACCGTCACGCCGGCCACGATCGTTTCGCCGCCGCTGCCGTCGATGCTGCCGTTCACGATTTCGGCGAATGGCGCGAGCAGCGGTGACCGCACCATCACCGCGCGCATCACCGATCCGGCCGCGGGAATCGACCGCACCGTCACCTTCGTCGCCGCCGTGCTGCCGAATGACTTCATCCCCGCGGCAACCGGTGCCGTCAACGTCGTTGCCGGCGGGCCGCCCGCCACGATTACGGCGTCGGCTACGCGCGCCGGCTGCTCGAACGCGAACATCGTCGTCACGACGTCGGGCGCTCCGGCCGGCGTCACCGTCACGCCGATGGCGGTGCTCGTCGCGCCCGCCTATGCCGGTGTGCCGTTGACCGTGCAGGCGACCGCGAATGCCGCCCCCGGCGCGTACCCGATCACCCTCACCTTCACGCCTGCCAGCGGCGGCGCGGCGAAAACGCTCACGACGGTCGTCAACGTCGCCGCTGCGCCTGACTTTGCGCTGCGCGTGAATCCCCCCGCGGTCACGCTGGAAGCAGGGCAGAGCACGACCGTGGCCGTCTCGGTCGATGCGCTGAACGGCTTCAGCGGCCCGGTCAACGTGACTGTCGCGCCGGTGATCGGCGTCAGTGTCTCCCCCTCCAATTTCACGATCACGCCCGGGAGCCCGCAGAGCGTCACGATCACCGCGCAGCCGAGCGACACGCCGGTGACCCTCACCCTGCTGTTCAGCGCCACCTCGGCTCAGGTTCCGGGCGTGCGCACCGCGCAGCTCGTCGTCTCCACCTCGCCGCGCGCGCCGGCCCTCATCGTCGCCACGCCGCCCACCGTCGCCACCGGCACCCGCTCGATCACCGTGCGGCTCACCGGCGCGAACATCCGCCCCGGCGCAACCATCACCACCACGCGCGGCGACGTCATCATCGAGAGCGTCACGCTCCTTTCCGCCACCGTCGCCGACGTCGTCCTCAGCGTCCGCTCCGACGCCGCCCCCGGCCCGGTGCCGTTCGTCGTCACCAATCCCGGCGGCATCCGTTCGAACGCCGTCAGCATCATCGTCGTCCCCGCAACGTCGCTCTCCGCGCCGCTCGGCGTCTCCGCCGCGCTGATCGTCTACCCGGCGAGCGGCACGATGTTCACCCGCCGCGATTCGGTCTACCCGCGCGGCGTGCTGGCCACGACCGGCACCGGCATCGTCACCGGCGCCTGGCTGCTCGACGGCGTTCCGTTCGACCGCTTCGTCGTCACCGTGGCCGGCGGCATGCCGGCCGAAGTGCGCTCGCACATTCCGGTGCCGTGGAGCATCATCGGAACGCACCGGCTCGAGCTCTCGATCGACACGCCGCGGCAGGCGATCTCGCCCGCCGTCGATGTGCTGATGAGCGCCGCGAGCGTCTCGCGGTTGATGGTGTTCGCGCCGCGCGACGGCGTCGTCGCCACCGCGGCTACGTTGTTCCGCTGGTCGCTCATGCCGAATGCCGGCGGATATCTCGTCGAATTCGCCGCGGCCGGCGAAGAGCGCGCGCCGGCGCGCATCCGCGTCAGCGACGCCGAATGGCGTCCTTCCGCTGCCGAGCTCGCGCAGTTGCGCAGCGGCATTCACCGCTGGCGCGTCCGTCCGGTGTTCGCGGGCGAAACGGAAGGGGAGCCGAGTGAATGGCGCCGCGTCGCGTTCCTCCCCGATCAGGTCACGCTCATCGTCGATCCTCTGGCCGGCAACGTCGTCCGCTGGCGCGGCGGCGTGAGCGGCGTGCTGTATCGCGTCGACGTCGTCGATCGCAACGGCGCCGTCCTCTCGTCCGCGCTCACCGCGGCGAGCGAGCTCACGCTGCGCGATGTGCCGCAGGGGGCGCGCGTTCGCATCACTGCCATCGCTCCCGGCGGCGTCGTCCTCGGCGTCGCGGAAGCGCCGCAGACGTCGTCCGCGGTCACCGCGCCGCGTTATCAGTACGTGCAGAACGCCGCCGTGCAGATCACGGCGCGCGAGCCGCAGGAAGGGGCGCGCATCTTCGAAGCGCAGCCGCGCATCGCCGCCACGTGGAGCGGCGCGGTCCGGCAGCAGCAGGTCACGTTGCTGCTCGACGGCATGGACGTCACCGCCGTCGCCGAGATCACGCCGGTCTCCATCCGCTACGACTCGCTCCTGCCGCTCGCCCCCGGCTCGCATCAGGTGCAGCTCGCGCTCGGCGAAACGACCACCTCGTGGCAATTCACCGTCGAAGCGGCGCAGGCGCCGGTTGGCGACGCCGCCACAGGCGAAGCCCCGGGCGCCGCGGGCGCGCCGCCGACCGCGGCGACCGATGCGGAACGCCGCGGCCTCGTGCGCCGCGACTGGGCGATCACGCCGGTCGGCTCGCTGAGCGTCGTGCACGGTGACGGTCCCGACGCGGCCGATCAGGTGCGTGCGCAGCTCTCCGCGAACACCGACCTCGGATCGCAGAGCACCGGCGCGAAAGTGAACGGCGACCTCTCGCTCCGTCACGATCTCGACGATCCGAATCAGACCGTGCAGGAGAGCCGCAGCTGGATCGGCGCATTCACCGGCAAGCAGGGACGCACCGCTGAAGAGCTGCGCGTCGGCTACGCCGTTCCCGGCTTCCTCGATCAGGCCGAGCTCATGACGCTCGGCGCCGCACGCGGCGGCGTCGAAGCGTCGGTCGTGCTCCCCGGCGTGCGCGCTTCGTACTACCAGACCTTCAGCAGCCGTCCGGCCGGACTCGTGGCCGGCAACTTCGGTCCCGAACAGAAAGTGCAGGCGGTCGCGCTGCGGCTGCCGGTCAGCTCGCGCTGGGACGTGCGCCTGCTCGGCATGCGCGTCGACGAACAGCCGAGCCTCTACTCGCCGGGCGGAGAAGGGGAGGCGTTCGGGATCTTCGGCCGCTTCGCCGTCAGTCCCGCCATTTCGCTGCTCGTCGAAGCGGCGCGCGGCAGCTTCGATCAGAACGGCGCATTCGACGAGCAGGAAGGGAACGCGTTCCGCTTCGGCTTCTCCGGAAACCGCGGCACCTGGAGCTATGCGTTCAACCTGCGCCGCACTGACCTCGGATTCACGAATCCGGCGAACCATGGCTTCACACCCGGCGCCGTTGCCGATCGCAGCGGCGGCGATCTGCTCGTCACGAAAACCATCTTCCGCAGCACGATCTCCGTGCAGTTGCGCCACCTGCAGGACGGCAACTCCTCGGGTGCAGTCGCGCCGCAGACGCGCGAGACGGGCGGCATCGTTTCCTTCTCCGCGCCGCTCGGCTCGCGCGTCATGCTTTCGCTCACCGGCAACAGCACGCGCGACCGCTCCAACGGCAACGCCTCGCTCTTCCTCCCCGGCGCCGATCGCACGCAGCAGGGCGTGAGCGCCACGCTGAGCGAGACCTTCGGCCGCTTCGGCTTCACGCAGACGTTCGTGCAGCAGGAGCTGCGCGACCGTTTGTCGGATCTCATGAACCAGCAGGTGCGCACCGCCTCGCTCAGCGCGGCCGGAACGCTCTTCACCAACTTCTCGCTCTCCGCGCTGGTCTCCGGAACGCGCAGTGAAGGATCGCCGAGCGTCGGCACGAACGACATCCTCGTCGCCTCGCTGCAGCCCGGCTACACGATCCAGACGATCGGCGTCACGCTGCAGCCGCGCGCCACGTACAGCCGGAGTGAAGCGAGCCTCGGCGGCTTCGAATCGCGTCTCGAGCAATACCAGATGCTGGTGAGCTGGGCTCCGACCTGGCTGCAGTCGTACGCATCGCTGCAGCTTTCGGCCGATTGGAATCGCAACCGTCTGACCGGCGTGCCGGACAGTGGATTCCAGCGCCGTTACGCCGCTGCGCTCTCGCTGCGCTGGGGCGCTTCAGGCGGCGCGGCGGCGAACGCCACCCCCGCGATGCTGCCGCCGGTCGAATCGGAGACGTACGCGCAGACCGCGCCGTTGAAGTCCGTCAGCCAATGAGGAGCTTCTCGATGATTTCCCTGCGCCGCATCGTTCCGATTTTTCTGCTCGTTGCGTTCGCCACGAT
>DASVUA010000994.1:0-6335 GCA_036387295.1 Thermoanaerobaculia bacterium
TTCAGCCCGCCGAGCATAATCGGCGGGCTGAAGCCCGCCGCTCCACTAGGACGCGAAAATCGCTGGGAGGAAAGCCCGGCCAGTCGTGCGCGTTGAACGGAACTCGTGCCCTCAACACGCACGTCATTTGGTGGAGCGGCGGGCTTTAGCCCGCCGATTATGCTCGGCGGGCTGAAGCCCGCCGCTCCACCAAATCACGTGCGTGTTGAGGGCACGAGTTCCGTTTACTCGCTGGCTTTGCCGGTTTGCGCTTCGGGGCTGGCGACTTTCAGGCGATTGTGGACGTCGTGCACTCCGCGGACGGAATGGGCGATGTCGTCGGCGAGGCGTTTTTCCCACCTGCTGCCGACGGTGCCATTCATCGTCACCTCGGCATTCTCGACCGTTACTTCGATGTCGCTCGCATCGACGCCGTCATGGTCGGTCAGGAGCTCGTTGACGGTGTCGCGGATCCGCTCGTCGCTCGGGCGCCAGTTCTTCGGGCCGCGTCCGCGGAAGCCGCCCGCCGGCGCTCCACCGCTCATTCGTCCTTCGCGTGTGTATTGATCGGCGCGGCCTCCGCCGCTCATGCCGCCATCGCGTGCATAGTCGTCGCCGAAGCCGCCGCGATGCGTGTCGCGGGCGTAATCACCGCCGAAGTTCGCGCCGCGCCCTGACGGGGCACCGGAAAATTCGCCGCGGTTCCGCTCGTCGTAGTCGTCGCGGTCATATCGATCAGGCATTCGTGAGGTCCTCCTTCTGAGGGAGAAAGCTGTGCAATTCACGGGCTAAACTCCGCGCGGGATGAAGCGCGCCGGGTTGCCGCTCAGCGTGGGACACGCATCGCTGCCGCTGCGCGTGACGATCGCCGCGATCTTTGCCGCCGTGGCGAGCGTCTGTATCGCCGGCGGCGTCGTGATTTCGAGCATCGCGGCCGCGCGCGTCATCGCCGTGCTGCTGGTGATCCCCGTGGGCTTGATCGGCGTCCTCGCCGCGGCGTTCGTGCTCGCCCCGAATTCGCGGTTCGGCGATCGGCTCGATCTCTTCGTCCCCCGCTTGCGCGAGCGGCGGATCGCACTCGCTACCGCGGCCGTGTTGTGGGGCGTGGCGTTCGCGTTGACGATATGAGCTCGCGCGTTCGCGCGAATGACGTTTGCATCGCATGCGTTCTTCTTCCCACGCGTGAGCACATTGGCCGAATGCCGCACCGGATGCGGAGCCTGTTGCACGGCTCCCTCGATCTCTTCGCCGATTCCGGGGATGCCGGACGGGAAGCCGGCCGGCGTCCGCTGCGTGCAACTGCTCGACGACTTTCGTTGCGCGATCTTTGGCCAGCCGGAACGGCCGGCGGTGTGCGGCAGCCTGCAGCCGTCGATCGAGATGTGCGGCTCGACGGCGCGCGATGCGTACGAGCGGCTCTCGCGGCTCGAGCGCGCAACCAGAGGTGTACGATGATGTCGACCGTGTCCGTCTACGTCGAGGCCTTGATGCTGTTGCTGCCGCGGGAAGCAGGCGGCAGAACCGCGCCGGTGGCACCGCGCGAGGGCTCGTATCGCCCCTTTGCCCGCGTCGGCGACCGCACGACCCGCGCGCTGCTGCTCGAAGGTCCGCCGCTCCTCGCCCCGGGCGATGCGGCGCGCGTGATGCTCGAGCTCGAAGCCGACACCGGCGTCGAGCGCACCATCGATGAAGGAACCGAATTGCAACTGCTCGAACATGACGAGCGTGTGGTCGGCACTGTCACGGTCCTTCGCGTCTGCCGGCGCGCTACCTTCGTATGAAAACGCTCGCACTGCTGCTTGCGCTCCTCGCCACCTCCTGCGCTTCGTCCAACGACGGCTTCATCGCCAATGACATCGAGACTTGTGAGCCCGGCTCGGCCATCGAGCTGCAGGCCGGCATTGCCGACCTGCAGGTGATGCCCGATGGCCGGTTCACCGCGCTCGTCGAAGTCGGGAACAACTCCGACCACGACTTCACGGTGAAGAGCGTCCGACTCGACGCGTTGCCGCGTCAGGATCAGGCGCGTTACGACGTGCAGGGGGGAACCCGCACGTTCGATCAGGAAATCAAGGAAGGGACCTCGCACACGTTCGAGATCCCGATGACGATGCGGTCGCGCGACATGACGCCGCAGGCGCGCGGAATCACCCTCGCGGTCGACGTCGCGATAAACGTGGTGCTGGCGGACGGCGATTCGGCGCGCTGCCGTTTCGTGTTGCCGGTGCGTTTCTGACGGCCGGCGGCTGAGGTCTCGGGCCCGGCAGATTCAAGGTGCCGAGGTACGTGACGGCGACGTGCGACTCCTCCTCGATGCCGGGGAGAGTCGCGCGCGCAAAGCCGCGCGTCACGAGCTCGCGATTCACGAACAGCGCGTCGGGGGAGCGGTAGACGAGCTGCCCGCCCGCGGCCTCCTCGAGCGACACCCAGCGCGAGCCGAGCGTCCATTCGAGCATCGCCCGCGCGGCCGCGTCGTCGGTGATCGTGACCCCCGCCAGCGTCACTGTTTCAAGTTTGCCGTGACGTTCCACGACCAACGTCCGGCCATTCTCCACTCGCGCAACACGCACGGTTGCCCCTTCCGCACGAAGGGTCATGAAGCAGGTCACCAGGATGAAGATGATTCGGTAGTTCATAGTCTCTGTCGGTGCAGAGACGAACCCCGCGCGTCGCGAACGGACACGGTTCAGTGGAGGCGGGAGGATAGCATGGGATGGGTGGGAGTGGGAGTTGTCAGTTGACCGTTGTCAGTTACCCGTTGCCCGTTGCCCGTTACCCGGGCGGTGTCGTTCAGCGGGCACTCCGCGCAATGTGGCGCCCAGGCGAAACAGCCCGGGCAACGGGCCACGGGCAACGGGCAACTCGTCGCAACCAACAACTCAAATATAACTTCACGCCCACCCTCCAAAAACCCCCTAAGTGGCACTCCCTTCGCAACTTAGGAGAAGCAGGAGGACGCATGAATAACAATCGTGATGTGTTGACTGGCTCTGATCTCTCGATGCCGAGCGGCTATGAGGTGGAGGCGGCGACGTTTCACGCGCCGGTGGTGGCGGAAGTC
Organism: Thermoanaerobaculia bacterium; assembly: GCA_036387295.1. GTDB lineage: Bacteria > Acidobacteriota > Thermoanaerobaculia > Gp7-AA8 > Gp7-AA8 > QHVT01. The sequence continues at coordinate 3,041 of DASVUA010000994.1, forward strand.
ACTGTCGTCACACCGGAGCGCTCCGTTTCTCACAAGAATTCGGACATGAAATCGAACGTGATCGAGAAACTCGAATCGATGCGAAAGCACTCGAGGATGAAGTTTCACGACATGCAGCACCTGGTAGACGAAAAATCGGCCGTGATGAAGAGCCAGCTTCAGCGCTCCATGACGACCGCGAAGGCACAACTGCAGGAATCGATGGCGGTGGCGAAAACGACGATGAATCGCTCGATGGAACAGGCGAACACGACGGTTCACACCGGCTTCAATGACATGCAGTCCGACATGAAGGTCAATCCGATGAAGTGGGCCGGCATCGCCGCAGGCTCCGGGTTCGCCATCGGTTTGATCGGCCGCTTCATCCACTGGCGCAACAAACACAGCCACACGCATAGCCGCATGCCGCAGCTCGTCATCATCGAGTCGGCCTGCTGACCTCGAGACGTTCCGGATGCATCCTGAAAGCGGCGGGCGTGAGCCCGCCCTTTCTGCGTTTGGCGACGTTCCGTTCAGCGCGCAGGTAGGGAAATCCGTCATGATGGCCATCTCACTTCGTCGAGAGGGGACTTCATGTTCGGTCGACTGCTTCTTCCCGTCGTCTGCTTCGCGCTCCCGCTGTTCGCCCAGCCCAATCCGCCGCAGAGGGAGGAGCAGAAGCCGCCTCCTCCGCTGCTGTCATTCATCGGCGCGACCACACGCCTGATCGACAAAGGGCCCGTCGAGATCCCGGTGACGTGGGTCTCCGAACACGTGCCGGCCGCGCGCGTGCGGCAGGTGATGCGCGGCGGTGTGGAGCTCAACCCCGACGCGTTCCGCATCACGCCGACGGTTCGCGATCGCGATCATCTGCTGGTCGTGCAGGCGAACCCGAACCTCAGCGCCGAAGCCGGCAAGTACGAGATCGATTTCGTCCTGACTCCCGCGCCGGCCGATGCGGAGAAGGTTGCGAACGCGCCGGTACCGCTAAAGCTCACGCTCACCCGCAACGCACCGGTGATCGGCCACGGCAAGCTCGAGATCATCTCGCCGCTGAGCGTCGAGCGGATCATCATGACGCCGTGGTCGACCCCGGAGGTCGAACCGAAGGAATGGATCATCGCGGAGAGCGGCGGCGAAGCGGGTGTGCAGGTGTCGCCGGCGCAGATCGCGGCGCCGATCATCACCGCTGATCCCGGCTCGCGCGGACAACTGAAGGTGAGCTTCGACAGCCTTGCGCCGAATGGACAGGGGGTGGCGAAGCTCGGGCTGAGCGGCACCGAGCCGTGGGTCGGGCAGGGCACCGCACGCATGCTGGTCCATGCGCCGACGTTCACGAAAACGCCGGTGGTCTACATGGTGCCGGTGAAGTCGCGGCTCTCGTACATCTGGCTCGTGGCGGCCATCCTGGCGGGCGTGGGGCTCGGCTATTTCGTGAAGAAGTGGCTCGAAGGCCGCGGCCAGTTGCTCGGCTCGCGACTCGCGGGCGAGCAGTTGCGCCTGCAGGTGGTCGACTACGAAGCGCGCATCACCGACTCGGAGGTGCGCGGCGGATTGCGGGCGCAACGGGAGCGGCTCGTCGCCGCGCTCGCCCGCACTCGCATCGCGAAAGAGACGCTCGACGCGATCGTGAAAGAGGTGCAGACGCAGACCGCCGCGATCGTGAAGAAGGCGGAAGAGGATCGCGCGAAGACGAAGGAAAAAGTGAGCGCCATCCGCGCGGCCATCGGCCGCGCCGACGAGCAGGATTCGCCGCTCGACGCGATCGTCAAAGGGGTCAGCGACACGCTCGCCGCGCAGGTTTCGCTGCTCGAAGTGGGACAGATCGGCGCGCCGGCCCGCGAGCTCGCACGGGTCGAAAACGATCTGCCGGCGAAGGTGAGCAAAGAGGTTGCGCCGTGGCGCGCGCGGATCGGCACGGCGCTTTTCCGCTTCGGTGACTGGAGCGAATTGCCTCCTGTTTCCAAGTCGCTGGCGCGCATCCAGACGGCGCTCGACAGCATTACGCTGCCGCATACGCTGGACGAAGTCGCGAAGACGCTCGCCGCCACCGCGGTCGTGACGAACGAGCTGCGCAACGAGCTGAGTCGCGGCCTCCCGCTGATCCAGAAGGTGCTGCGGCAGGCGCTGACGGACATGGAGAGAGTCTCCGGTCATGACGCGGAGCGCGGCGCGTTGAAGCGCGCGGAGGAGGAGCTGTCGCGCCGCTACAACCTGCCGGCCGAGCTGGAACTGGCCGCCGATGCGGTGGAGCGCGCGCAGAAGGCGCTGAAAAACGCCCGCGCGGCGACGCAGACGAAAGCGGTCGCCCCCGCGGCGCTTCCGAGCGTCCTTCGCTCGCCGCGCGAGGTCGAGATGCTCGAGGAGCTCGCTCCGATGTCCGCGCCGAGTCGCGTGGAAGGCGAGCCGATCGACTTTCGCGCGTTCGATGCGGGCGTGCAGCCGTTGCCGAGCGAAGACACGCTGACGCACGAGATCGCGTTCACACACGCGCAGCGCGACGCCGTCACCGCGTTGCTGATCGTGATCGCCGGCGTGATCATCTTCCGCACGAATTTCATCGGCTCGCTCGAGGATCTGTTCGGCGCGATTCTGTGGGGCTTCAGCATCGATCTCACGGCCGCGACGCTCACGCAATACGCGGCGCCGCTGGTAGGGAAGAAGCCGTACAAGTAAGCGCTCCGTAAGCGCCGGCTCGCATTCTGCGCGGCGCTAAGGAGAGCTCACATGACAAAGAAATTTTCACTCGCACTGTCCCTCGTGTTCACGTTCGGAATCGCGGTCGGTGCCATGGCCGCACGCAAGGGAGTCGACACGTCGATGTTCAAGTCGAAGCCGAAGAAGGAAGCGGCGCAGGCGCTGCTCGCGCTCGCGAAGACGCAGGCGGGCAAGGGCAGCTGGGAGCGGATCGCGGTCGGCCGCGTTTACTACCTCGGCGGGATGAAGGCCGAGGGGCAGGCGATCTTCGACGGCGTCACAGCAAAGAAGCCGGAGTCGAGCGACTGGTTCCGCATCGGCCGCGTCTATCGCGAAGCAGGCGAGTGGACCAAGGCGCAGGAAGCATTCGACAAGGCGATGAAGATGGAGCCGAACGAAGCCAAATGGCTCGCCGAAGTCGGCGCGTATTACCTCGCCAAAGGCGATCGCGACAAAGCAGAGCAGTACTTCGATCAGTCCTTCCGCGCCGCCGACGACGAAGTCTGGTGCACCGTCAACATGGCCGCCGGCTACCTCGGCGTCGAGCCTCTGCAGTAAACACGACTGTCGATTTGGTGGAGCGGCGGGCTTTAGCCCGCCGAGCAGCGATCAACGTTCG
>DASVUA010000995.1:0-4769 GCA_036387295.1 Thermoanaerobaculia bacterium
CTTTTCCGCCTGAAGCGCCGTGTACGCCAGCGCGGCGCGGCACGCACGTGAAGCATGCCGCGACCTGTCGCCACTGCAAAACCGCCCGGGCAACGGGCAACGGGCAACGGGCAACGCGCAACGGGCAACTCGAACTCGCAACTCGCAACCCACCCCCACCTATAATCCGCGCCGATGACCACCACCTCCCTGCCGCGGTTTGCGGCGTTCCTGGCGGAGCGGTATCCCTTTGCTGCACCGATTGCGCTGCGGGCGGTCGGCGATTCGGGCGCGGTCGATCTGGAGCTGATCCGGCAGGCGCTCGGCGATTCCCTGCTCCTCGGCGATGTCGGGGAAACGACGCCCGGCGTGAGTGCGAGCGAGCGACTGCAGCAGGCGGTCGAGGAGGTGGTCGAGGCCTGCGAGGGTTTTCTCCGGCGCGAGGAGATTGCGGCCTCGCTCACTCGTGACGAGAAGCGGGAAATGCTGCGCGGGATGCTGCTGACACGCGCGACCGACAACCGTCTCAAGCAATTCTTCACCGGCGGCGATGTCCGTTGGGGGAACGCGTCGTTCCAGGGCAAAGGCTTTCGCTCGCTCGGACAGGAAGCGATCTACGCGGCCGTGATCCGTCTGCGCCGCGAGCCGTTCGGCGACGTGGTCTCGCCGATGATCCGCGATCTCGGCGCCGTGCTCGGCATGCACAACGCGCCCGAAACCGTGCGCATGGTGCTGAGCGCGCAGATGGCGAAAGCGGGTGCGCCGATGAACGGCAAGGACCTGCACGTCGGCGACTGGGCGCACGGCGTCTTTCCGGCGATGGCGCCGCTCGGCAGCCCGGCGCTGGCGATGGCGGGCGTGGCGATGGCGTTCAAGCTGCGCAAGGAACCGCGCGTGGCGGTGTCGTTCGTCGGCGAAGGGACGACCTCCCTCGGCGAATGGCACGAGGCGATCAACGCCTGCGCGGCGCGCAAGCTCCCGGCGGTGTTCTGCGTGGAGAACAACCAGACCGCGCTCTCGACGCCGGTGCGCGAGAACAGCGCGGCACGCGTGTTCGCCGACAAAGGTGCGGGCTACGGCATGCCTTCGATCACCATCGACGGCACCGATCCGGAAGCGATCGCGAGCGCGTTCGCCTGGGCATCCGAGCGGGCGCGCCACGGCAAAGGTCCGGCGCTCATCGAGCTGGTGGCGATGCGGATGTGCGGTCATGCGCACCACGACGACATGCTCTACCTCGGCAAGGATCCGCAGACCTCCTGGTCGTATCCGGCGCTGACCGAGCAGGGCTACGCCGACCGCGAGACGTACGAGTTCTGGCGGCAGCGCGATCCGATCGCCACGTACGCGGCGAAGCTCGAGGCCGAAGGGATCGTGGCGGCGGGCGAAGTCGACGCGTGGAAGAAAGAGATCGAAGAGCTGGTCGAGCGCGAGGCGCGCAACGTGATTGACGCACCGTGGCCCGACGGCGCGGAAGCGGGCGACGGCGTGTTCGCGAACGAGCCGCGCCGCACGCACATCGAAGTGCTCGACGAAGAGTGGCGGCGCGCGCAAGGCGGGGCACCTCTGCTGCAGGTGGAAGAGGCGCCGCCGTTCGATGCTAAAGGGAAGACGTTTCTCGAAGCGGTGATGCTGGGCGTGGGCGACGTATTGCGGGCGGATGAGCGGGCGTTCGTCTACGGCGAAGACGTCGGCGGCAAGTACGGAAATGCGTTTCTCCTCCTCCGTCCGTTGCTGAAGGATTTCGGCGACCGGATCATCAATTCGGTGCTGTCGGAATCGGCGACGATCGGCGTCTGCACCGGCGCCGCGTTGGCCGGCATGCGGCCCATCGGAGAGATGCAGTTCAACGACTTCGTCGCCACCGGCTTCAACGCGCTGGTGAACAACGCCGCGAAGCTCCGCTACCGCTGGGGCGGCACCGCGCACGAGGACGGAATCGGCGTGCCGATGGTGCTGCGGATGCCGTGGGGCGGCCTCCGTTACGCCGGGCCGTATCACTCGCAGAACACCGAGGCGTGGTTCTATCGCACGCCGGGATTGAAGATCGTCGCACCGTCGACGCCGCACGACGCACGCGCCCTCATGATCGCCGCGGCGAACGATCCCGATCCGGTGCTGTACTACGAGCACATCGCGCTGTATCGCGATCCGAAGATCAAGCAGTTGCTCGCGGAGGAAGCGCCGGCGCCGGTCGAGATCGGCAAGGCCGCGTTGCGCCGCCCCGGCGACGATCTCGCGATCATTTCGTACGGCGCGTACGTGCACGACGCGATGCAGGTCGCGGAGACGCTGGCGAAGGACGGCCACGAGTGCGCGGTGCTCGACCTCCGCACGCTCGCCCCGCTCGACCGCACGAGCGTGCTCGCACTCGTCCGCCACTGCAATCGCGTGCTCATCGTGCACGAAGACTCACGCACCGGCTCGATCGGCGAATCGCTGGCCGCGATCATTCAGGAAGAAGCGTTCGAATACCTCGACGCCCCGATCCGCATCGTCGGCGCGCTCAACACACCTGTGCCGTACTCGCCGCCGATGGAAGACGTGTATCTGCCGAGCCTCGAACAGATCGAACGCGCGGCGAGACTGGTGCTGGCTTACTGACGTTCGAGGTTGCGGACGTCGACCAGATCCTTCGGCCGTCCGGTTGCGAGCTTGTTTTGGATCAGCTCATGTTTTCCGATGACGGCGTATCGAACGCCATCGCTCTCGACGAGAATGCGATTCGGCCATGCCTCGTCGAACGAGACGCCGGAAATTTGCGTGAGGATGTCGATGCGTTTCGGGACGCGGCCGATCTGGAAAATGATCCCGGGCTGAGAGAGATCGTCGACGGTCAGGTCTTCCAGCGGCGCGCCAAAGCGAAGCAACGCGGTCCAGACGAGCCGCGCGTTTTCCGGTGCAGGACGCACCCAGATGTCGATGTCGCCGGTCGCGCGCGGTCGTTCGTGTGCCGCCAGCGCGTACGCGCCGACGACCATGAATTCAGCGCCGCTCTCGGATAACGCTTGCAACATCTCGACGAAGTCGCGATTCACGCCAGCCCGGCTCCTTGAAAGACCATGCGTCCTTCGTGATCTCCCACACCATCGCGATGCGCTGACTCGGAGTCAGGTCTGCGGTGTCGTCGTACGTGTCTTCGTCTTCCAGACGGAGCTTCCGCGCAGGCCAATTCGAGCGGTCCGTCATGCGTCAATTATACGCCGCGGTATTGCCACCTCACCCATTCCGCATCGTCCGCATTCAGCGCCTCGCCGACCGCCGCGGCCGCGGCGACCTGTTTGGGATTGCGCTGGCCGAGGAGGACGCAGGCGGTGGGGTTGCCGGTGAGGAGCGCGCCGATGACGGCGTGCAGAACCGGCTCCTCTTGTTCGGCGAAGCGGGTGCGCATGGCGGCGGCGGCGCGTTTGTAGCGCTCGATCGCTTCGGGATTGCGAAAGTCTTCGACGTTGCTGCGAAAGTCGCCTTCGCCGTACTGCACCGGCTGCTCGTATTTGCCGAGGAGGAGGCCGTGTTTCAGCGGTGAGAAGAAGGCGACGCCCAGGTCGTGGGCGTCGACCCAATCCTTCAAGCCGGAGGTGATGTAGTCGTCGTCGACGAGATTGCGGTACGGCTGCACGACGTCGGGATCGATGCGGGAAATGACGCGCATGATGTTCGACGCGTTCCAGTCGGAAAGGCCGATGAAACGCACCTTCCCCTCGTCGCGCAAACGGTGCATCACCTCGAGTGCGCCATCGAGATAGCGATCGTCGGGACCGAAATCGCAGTGATGAAAGTAGTGGAGATCGATGAAGTCGGTGCGCATGTTGCGCAGCGAGCGTTCGGCGCGCTCGCGCATGAACCGCGGATCGTACGGATGATTGGCAGGGCCGAAGTTGTAGCCAAATTTCGTCGCGAGAAAAATCTCCGCACGCGGCACCACATCCCACAACTCACCGATCAACGTCTCGGCGTGCCCTTCGCCGTACACGTCGGCCGTGTCCCAGTGCGTGATGCCGTTGCGGTACGCCTCCGCGATGGCCGCTTTCGCCGCGTCGTCATCGTGACCGCTCCAGCCGACCGACGCGCCGCTTTCCGTCACATTCGGCCCGCCATGACCCCAGGTGCCGAGGGAAACCGCGGGAACAGAAACCTCAGTGCGGCCGAGCCGGATCGTGCGCATGGCGGCGGATTATAGTCAGCGGATGGAGTGTGTTTTCTGCAGCGATCCCGCCCGCGCCGGCGAGCTGGTTTACGAAGATGCGAAGAGCTGGGTGCTGCTGCATCCCGACTGGTCGCCGCGCGGCCACGCCATGGTCGTCACGAAGCGGCACGCGGAGAATGCGTCGTCACTCGACGAGGATGAATGGCTCCATCTCGCCCGGGTGTTCCGCGAGACCGAACGGGTGCTGCTCGAGCTCACGAACACCGACCGCGCGATCGTGATGAAGCTCGGCATCATGACGCCGCACCTTCATCTGCACATCTACCCGGTGGCGAATACGGCCACGCGGGAGGACGTCTTCGAGGCGATCGACGGGAAACGGGGCGAAACAATAGACGACGCATTCGTCGGGGAGTGCCGTTCGCGCTTGACACGCATCGTCGAGTGAATGAGCATTCATTCGCGCATGCCCACCGCGACCGAAACCGAGCCTTTCCGAGGCACCTCCAAGCGGGAGCGCATTCTCCGCGCCGCCGTCGACGTCTTTGCCGAGCACGGCTACTTCAACGCCAAAGTCGCGCAGATCGCGAAAGCGGCCGGTGTCGCCGACGGCACGATCTACCTTTACTTCGACGGCAAGGAA
>DASVUA010000996.1:0-2240 GCA_036387295.1 Thermoanaerobaculia bacterium
CGACGATGGCTTCATGCAAAAACGCCGCGGCTTGCGCCGCGGCGTTTCCGGCAGAGGGTTACTGGTGTGCGGGAGGAGTGGCCGGTGCGGTCGAGGTGGTCGTCGTGCTCGTGCCGGTCGTCGTGGTGGCGTCCGTTGCCGTCGGGGCGGCCGTGTCGGTCGTCGACGGGGTGGCGGTTGCGTCGGTGGTGGTGATGGCGTCGGTGGTCGTCGTGCTGGTCTCCGTCACCGCGACCCCCGTGTCCGTGGCCGGAGCGGACGCTGCGGCGGGATCGACGGTGGGCTGGGTCTCGGCTTCTTTGCGGCAGGCGACGCTGCCGGCGACGATGAGGGCGATGGCGGCGAAGTGGGTGAGTTTTTTCATTTTTCAGATCTCCTTTTGCGTTGGTCCCGCGTAGCTCGCGGTGACAGTGACAAGATCGGTCATCACGCGGCGGGAGTCTTGAAATGGCCGTGGGAGAGTTCTGGGAAAGTTCTGGGATGAGACTTCTCTTCGGCGACTGCACCTTCGACGCGGAATCGCGCACGCTGACGCGCGACGGGGAGCACGTGCGGATGACCGGCAAGGCGTTTCAGCTCCTCGAGCTGCTGCTCGCCGCGCGGCCGAAGCCGATCGAGAAGACCGAGCTGTTCGCGAAACTGTGGCCCGAAACGTTCGTCTCCGAGGCCAACCTCGCGAGCCTCGTCAAAGAGATCCGGGCCGCCATCGGTGACGACGCGCGCGCGCCGCGATACGTCCGCACCGTCCATCGTTACGGCTACTCGTTCAGCGGCACGGTCACCGAGACGGCCGAGCGCAACACGATCGACTCGATCGCCGTGCTGCCGTTCGCAAACAAGTCGGGCCTCGGCGATCTCGATTACCTCGCCGACGGCCTCGCGGAGTCGTTGATCAACACGTTGACCACCATCGACGGACTGCGCGTCGCGCCGCGCGGCTCGTCGTTCCGCTACACCGAAAACGAGCTGCCGTCGCTGCGCCGCGAGCTCAACGTGCGCGCCGCGCTCACCGGCCGCATTCGCGTGGCCGGCGAGGTCGTGCATCTGCAGGTGGAGCTGACCGATCTTGCACGCGACGCACAACTGTGGGGACGTCAGTTTCAGGCACCGCTCGGCGGGATCTTCGCGCTGCAGGAAGAGCTTTCGCGCGACGTCGTGACGGCGTTGCAGTTCCGCATCACCGGCGAAACCGATCGCCGTCTGCGCAAGCGCTACACCGAAAATGCGGCCGCGTATCAGCTGTATCTGAAAGGGCGCCATCACTGGAACCGCCGGACGGTGGAAGGCATCGAGCGGGCGATCTTTTTCTTCGAATCGGCCATCGATACCGACGCCTCGTATGCGCCGGCGTATTCGGGACTGGCCGATTGCTACATCGCGCTCGCCAGCCGCGATCTCTATCCGCCGCTGCAGCTGTTTCCGAAAGCCGAGACCGCGGCGCGCCGTGCGCTGGAGCTCGATCCTGAACTGGCCGAGGCGCACGCGTCGATGGGGGCGATCCACGAGGTGTTTCACTGGAAATGGGAGCGGGCCGAGGAGGAGTATGCGTCCGCGCTGCGGCTCAATCCCGGATACGTGACGGCGAGGCAGTGGTATGCGCTCGCGCTCGCGCATCGCGGACGCTTCGCGGAAGGGCTGGCGCAGATGACCGTGGCGACGGAAAGCGATCCGCTGTCGTTCATGCTCAACTCGAACCTGGCGGTGATCCACTACCTCGCACGCGATTACGACGCGGCGGATGAGTCGTGCCAGCGCGCGCTGGAGATCAATCCGCATCACGAGCCGGCGCACTTTACGCTCGGCCTCGTGATGCAGCAGCGCGGACGCCGCGAAGAGGCGCGCGAGTCGCTCGAACGGGCGCTCGCGATCTCGCGCGGCGAGCCGCACGCGGTCGCCGCACTCGGTGCGCTGGAGGCGGATGCGGCCGCGCTGGGGAAGCTTTCGGAGCTGTCGCTGACGCGCGACATTTCTCCCGTGCACTTCGCGACCGTCCACTGCGCACTCGGCGAATTCGATCGTGCGCTCGAATGGCTCGAAGCGGCGGAGAAGTCGCGGTCGGGATGGCTGGTGTACCTGCGCACCGAGCCGCGGTTCGACGCACTGCGCGGCAACGCGAGATTCGAAGGGCTGGTAAAGCGGGTCGGATTGGCGTAGCTCTGTCCTCGCGTGCGAGCGAGCCGCCGCTGGTGGAGCGGCGGGCTCTTAGCCCGCCGGCTGTTGCTCAGCGTCGGCGGGCTGAG
>DASVUA010000997.1:0-4788 GCA_036387295.1 Thermoanaerobaculia bacterium
TCGACCCCAACTGTGTCCCTGACGGTCAGTCGCCCGAAGACGCATTTGCGCGGCGGCTCGCGGAGCGCGAATGGTCGGTGATCGGCTTTTCGACCACCGGCATGACGCTGCGGTTCGATCTCGCGCTCGCACACCAGGCGCGTACCGCTGCGCCGAACGCGCTGCTCGTCGCCGGCGGGATGGAAGCGACGTTCGCACCCGAAACGATGTTCGCGCTCGCGCCGGTCGACATGGTCGTCCTCGGAGAAGGAGAACATCCGCTGCTGGAGCTCGTGCGGCGACTCGATGCCGGCGAAGCGATCGACGGCATCCCCGGAACCGCGCGCCTCAACGGCGACGGCACGCTCGCGCGCGTTCCGCAGAAAGCGCTCACCGCAGACGAGCTGCGCGACGCCATCTTCGCCACGCCGTACGAACACATGCCGTACGAAACGTACTGGCAGCGGCTCGAAGAAGCGTATGCGGTCGGCAGCCTGCCGATGAAAGCGGATCGTGAAGCGCGTCTCAGCGAGATCCGCTCGGTGCGGCTCATCACGCTCAACTACTGCCCGATGCGCTGCACGTTCTGCTCGTCGACGAACTTCCTGACGGCCGCGCAGGACAGCACCGCCCGCATCGCCCGTCTCGAAGCAGATGACTGCGTCACCATGATGCGGCGCATCGTCGCCGCGCATCCCGGCGTGCGGACGATCATCTTTCAGGACGACATCTTCATCTTCCCGACCGACCGCCGCATTCTCGCGCTCACCAGCGCGATCGTCGAAGCGAAGCGCAACGGCGAGCTGCCGCAATCGCTGCAGTTCATCAGCACGAACCGCGTCGACGCGATGACGCCCGAGCGGATCGCCGCGATGCGCGAGGCAGGCTTCCGCGTCCTCGGCTTCGGCATCGAGAACTTTTCGCCGGTGGTGCTCGCGGAGTTCAACAAGAGCCGCATCGTCCCGGCCATCGAGCCGACGCTCACTACCGCGCTCGCGCATGGCATCACGCCGTTTCTCGACATCATCCTCACCTCGCCGCGCGCGACGGTCGGCGATCTCGCCATCACGATCAGCGAGGCGTACCGGTGGATCGAAGCAGGCTGCGAAGTCGGGATGTATCCGTACGTCATTCCGTTCAGCGGCGCCGCGATGGCGACCGATCCGGCGCTCGAGCCGCAGGTGCGGTACGAGCTGCAATCGATCGCCGGCACCGCCATCCGCTGGCAGCAGCCGGCGAAGATCCTGCCGTTCGATCCGGTGCTGCGCGCCGCGATCGCCGCGATCGACGAGCTGTATCAGGCGAAGCTCCAACAGCTCGAAGCGGAGCATGCGCATCTGCCGTCGCGCGTCCGTTCTCTGCTGTGGATCTGGTGCGCGGCGCCCGTGCTGCGCGTCCTCGGCTTCGACGCGCCGGAGCAGGAAGCGGTGCACGCACGGCTGCAGAAACTGCTGCCGGCCGGCCTCAAATCACTCGAACGACAGGCCGCACTCGAGCTGGCATCGTGACGACGCTCGCCGACTACTGGGATCAGCGCGCGCGCGACTTTGCGAGTCGCGGTGCCGGTCTTCGCGCCGTCTGTTCTTACGGCATGCCGTCGTTCTACAACGGCTACATCCATCTCACCCAGCAGCTCGCGTTGAAGAAGCACCTGCGCGTCGCCAAAGGGACGAACGTTCTCGACATCGGCTGCGGCATCGGCCGCTGGTCGCGGCAGCTCGCGCGGCGCGGTGCGAACGTGGTCGGCGTCGACGTCGCGCAGGCGATGATCGACGAAGCGCGCAAGCGGACCGCGCGCGACAACGTGAGCGGCCGCACCGAGTATCGGGTCGCCGATCTGCGCGAGCTCGACCTCGGCCGGACCTTCGAGATGGTGCTCGCCGTGACGGTGTTGCAGCACATCCTCGACGACGCCGATCTCGCCCGCGCGTGCGCCAACATCACCCGCCATCTCGCTCCCGGCGGCCGCGCCGTGCTGCTCGAAGCGGCACCGTCGCGGCTCGACACGAGCTGCGACACACATGTCTTCCGCGCCCGTACGGCGGGGCAATATCTCGCCGCGTTTCGCGCCGCGGGGCTGAACGTCGTGAAGATCACCGGCGTCGATCCGGCGCCGTTCAAGCAGAAAGTGCTGCCACGCTATCGCACGCTCGCGCCGGTTGCGGCGAAGTCGGCGATGTTCGTCGCCACGGCCTTGTCGCTGCCTTACGATGCGATTCTCGGGCGCAGCCTGCCCGAGCATTCGTGGCACAAGGTCTTCGTGCTGGAGCGGGATGGGTAGACAGCGGTACCTGGTGCTCGCGGCGTTCGTCGCGGCTCCGCTTTTGATCGCGCTGACGGCGCGGCAGTGGGAGTCGCTCCGGCCGCAGGCGCCCGAGCTCCGCGCCGAAGCATCGCTCGTGGTCATCAGTGGCCGCGACAGCGGCGGCGGGACGTTGCGCGAAGCGCTCACCGCGGCGGCACGGAGCGACGGCCGCGTGCGCATTGTCATCAACCCGCGGCGCATCAAGCTCCTCTCGCCGCTGCCGCCGCTCGTCAACGCGCGCGGCATCGTGCTCGACGCCACTGAGTCGCGGTGCGAGATCGACGCCGGTGCAATCGGTGACATTCCGGCACTGCAGATCATCGCTCCCGGCACCACGATCTCCGGCCTGCGCATCCGCAACGCGCGCGACGCCGGCATTCTCGTGCGTGCGCCGCGCGTGACGCTGCGCAACGTCGCGATCACCGATTCCGCGGACGGCGTGGTCTTCGCCGGAGCGCGGTCGTCGCTCATCGAAAGCTCTCTCTTCGAGCGCAACACGAACGGCGTGCGCATCGACAGTACGTCCTCCGACCTGGCGGTGCGCGGCTGCACGTTTCGCCGGCACGACGGCGCGGGGATCTGGGCGGTCACCGGCGCGCGCAACAACGCTTCGGCGCTGCGGATCGAGAACAACGAGTTTCACGACGATCGCGTTTCGATCGTGGTCGTGAATCTCGCCGCCACGCTGACGAAGAACGAGATCCGCGGTGCGGTCGAGAACGCGATCTACGTCATGCAAAGCCGTGTCGTCGCCCGCTCGAACCGCATACTCGGCGGTGCGGCGGGCGGCATCCTTGCCGATCGGTCCGACAACCTCCTGCTCGAGCGCAACGAGATCGATCACAACGCCGCGGTCGGAGTGCTGATCCGCTCCTGCCGCAACGCCGCCGTGCAGCGCAATCTCGTCTACGCCAACGCATATGGCATCGCCAACATCTTCGGCGACGCCGGCGCGCCGAACGTCATCGCCGACAATCTCGTGATGAGCAATCGCATCGACGGACTGTTCGTCGTCGGCAGCTCGCCGCTGCTGCGTGCGAACCGCCTGCTGCAGAACGGCGGCGCCGCCGCGCGCGTGCTCGATTACGTTCCGTGGAACGGCCCGCGTGTCGGCGCCGATCCGCGCTTCGACGCGAACACGCTCACCGGCAACAAGATCAACATGGCCGTGCGCGGCGAGTACCGTCCGCGCCGCGAGCCGGAGGCGCGGCGATGAGCGGCGTGCCGCTGCCGGAAGGCGTCGAGACGCTGCGCTCGCGCGTCCGCTGGCTCGCCGCGGCGATCGCCGGGACGATGGTGCTGATGTTTCTCGCGGTCGCGTTGCCGTGGCTCGCGCGGATGATCGAGATCGATCTCGCGCCGCTGGCGTGGACGCTGACGATCTTTGCGGTCGTGCATGGCGCGCTGACGCTCGCCGCGGAACGGGTGCAGAGCCGCGCCGCGCTGCTGCGATTGCTGTACGCCGTACCGCTCGCCGGCGTCGCCTTCATGGCGCTGCTCTGGCACCACGGCGGCGGCGTCGCGCATCCGTCGCTCGCGCTGCTGATGGTGCTGCCGGTGTTCGCCGCGGCCGCCTTGCCGCGCCGGACGTTCGCGTTCGACGTCGCGCTCTATTCGATCGTCGTGGTGATCGTCACCGTCGCCATCACCTCGCCCGACTTTGGCTGGTACGTGACGCAGCTCGGGATTCCGGGGGCGGCGCTGGCGCGGCTCGCGGGCGAAGACCTGCAGGTCCGCGATCCGTTTCCCGGCGCGACCACGACGCCTGCCGCGATGTTCCTTTTCGTCGTGACGTTTGCGGCGGCGCAGCTCGCCGTCGCCTTCGTGGCGACGCTGGTGGCGAAGTTCATCCGCGCGCGCGAAGACGTGGCGTTGCGCGCCCACGATGCGGAGCTCGAAACGCTTCCCGCCCTCGCCATCCGCTCTACGCCCGCCGCCGCGTTGCTCGTGATCGCCGGCACCGGACAGATCGTGCAGGCGACGAAACGCTTCACGCAACGGATGCTGCTGCACAACGAGGCGATCGTCGGTCAGGAGCTGTTCACGTATCTCACCTTCGACGATCCGAATGCGATGCGCGCGCTGCTCGCGGACGGCGGCACGATCGCACTCTGCCGCTATCGCGTCGGCGCCGAGCCGCGCATCGCCAGCATTTCGGCTGAGACGTTCGTGCACGAAGAGACGACGTACGCGACGGTCGTGATCAACGATTGGGATGACGTCGCATGGCTCGCCGCTGCCGCCGAATCGATGGCCGATCCGATGCTCGTCGTCGGCCAGGACGCGCGTCTTCGGTATGCGAATCGAGCGGCCGGCGAGCTTTTCTCGGAGCTCTATCCCGGCCTCGACGTCACGCCGCTCCTCGGCGACTGGTGGACGCGCCGCGGCGCCGCGGCGACACGGCTCGAGATCGCCGATCGCACGTTCGACGGCATCGCCACGCCGGTGACGCTCTTCGGCTCCGATCGCGCGTCGCTGGTCACGCTGACGCGCGCCGGGGACGC
>DASVUA010000998.1:0-5882 GCA_036387295.1 Thermoanaerobaculia bacterium
AACGCCCGCCGCTCCACTGAACGTCATTTCGCCATAGCGAGGGCGCCCTCGCATGTCCGGCGAGCGCTCTCACTGGATCGCGTAAGAACAGGATCCGACCTGCTCCCTACTTCAGTTCCGTGAGCCAGCTCTGTGCGAAGGCGCGTGCTTTCTCGGTCGTTTCTTTGCCGGCGCGGTACGCGAGCTTCCAGTTCGACGACTTGCTCTCGTACGCGGCGTTCGCGAAACGCATCTTCGAATTCTTGTTGACCAGTTGCGCGCCGTAATCGACGTTTGCGGTTTCGGCGAGGAACTGCGTGAGGCGCTGCTTGACGAGGACTCGCGGGTTGGCCGGGTACTCTTTCTCCCAGCGTGCGAGGTCTTCTTTCGCCTCGTTCGCCTTGCCGGAGCGTTCGGCCGCGATCCCCTGGCGCTGCAGGTTCCGCATCTCCGCGGTGTCGGTCTCTTTCATCGCGGCGACGGCGGCTTTGTAGGCCTCTTCTGCCTGCGCGCGATATTCGGCAGGCATCTGGGCGATGCTCTTCTTCATCTCCTCGAGCGCCGCCTTCTGCTCCGCGCGCTGCTGCGCGAGCTCGTCGTCGACCGAGCCGTTCGCCTCTTCCGCTTCCGGCTTCGCCTGTTCGCGATACGCCGCGTAATCCTTCGCAAACTGCGGCGAAGCGACGTACGCCTTGGCCCACACCAGCACCTGTTCGGTCATCGCCGCACGCGCGGCCGGCGTGGCGGCTTTGAATGCATTGCGCACGCGGTAATAGTCGACGTTCGCATTGACGAGCGACGACACGAGCTCGGTGGACGCGTCGCTCTTCGCGACGTCGAGCTGCTGCAGGATGTCGTTCGCACCCGCGAGCGTCGTCGCGGCGAGGGCCGCGACGAGCGTATAGATGGTGATCCGCTTCTTCGTTCCTACGTTCATTTCAGCTCCGTCAGCCAGGCTTTCGCGAACGCCCTCGCCTTCTCGACCGAGGCTTTTCCTGCGCGATAGCAGAATTTCCATTCGCCCGACTTTTCGTCTTCGTACTGTTCGTTGGCGAAGCGCATTTTATTGCCTTTGCGCACGAGCTTCGCGTCGTAATCGACGTCCGCGCTCTCCTGCAGGAACTCGCGCAGGCGCCGCTTCACCATCTCGCGGCCGGTGGCCGGATAGTTCTCTTTCCACTCGCCGAGTTGCTCGTTGTAATACTCGCGCGCAGACCGGATGTCTTCGGCCGAGCCTTCCGTACCCGGCTCTTCGGGCTTGTAGTCGTTCCGATGTTCCTGATACGCCTGCTCGAATTGCGGCGTCTGCGTGAACGCCTTGAGCCACACCAGCCCCTGCTCGGTGAGGGCTGCACGCATTTCGGGCGAAGCGGCGCGCAGCTTCTTTTTTGCGCCGTCACTGATTCCGAACTGCCCCACCGCCACGGAAAACACCGCGTCGCGCGCGGCGTCGTTTTTCGAATAACCGAGCTGCTGCAGGATGTCCCCCGCACCAGCGGCGCTCCACGTCATCACACACACCAACAGCACTGCGATTCCAAACCGCTTCATTTGTTCCCTTTCATGAGTTGCCGGCGGACCAGCCGGCGTCGACAATTGCGGCGCGGATCATTCACCGCACGCATCCTCCCGCGGCGTGATCCAGAGCACGCTCGTATCCGATTCGTGACAGCCGCGCTCGCGCTTAGAATCGCTGCGCGATGAAACGTCTTGCCTCTCTCACGCTCTTCTTCCTCCTCGGATGCGCGAGCTCCCGCGACCTCGCCACGAACGTCGACCGCATCATCGCCGCGCACCCGAAGCAGACCATCGCCGTCGCCTACTACGACCTCGATCGCGGGACGACCTTCCTGCGCAACCAGCGCGAGACGTTTCACGCGGCGAGCACGATGAAAGTGCCGGTGATGCTCGGCGTATTCGAGGCCGTCTCGCGCGGCGCCATGCGCCTCGATCAGCCGGTGCGCGTGAAGAACGATTTCGTCAGCATCCTCGACGGCAGCCACTACGCGCTCGAGGCGCGCGAAGATTCGGACGCGGCGCTGTACGCCCTCGCCGGAACCGACACGACGGTCGAAGAGCTGGTGCGCCGGATGATCGTCCGCAGCTCGAATCTCGGCACGAACCTGGTCATCGAATTGATCGGCGCCCCGAACGTGATGCGCCTCATGAAGCAGATCGGCGCGAATGACATCCAGGTGCTGCGCGGCGTGGAAGACGACAAGGCCTATCACGCCGGGATGAACAACACGACGACGGCTTACGACCTGATGCTGATCTTCCGCGCTCTCGCCGAGAAGCGCGTCATCTCGCCCGACGCCTCGGAAAAGATGCTCGACGTTCTTCTGGCGCAGGAGCACAACGACGGCATTCCGGCCGGCCTCCCGTCCGGCACGCGCGTCGCGCACAAGACCGGCTCCATCACCGAGATTTCGCACGACGCCGGCCTCGTCATCGAGCCTGACGGCGACCGTTACGTGCTGGTCGTGCTCACGCGCGGCTTCAAGAACGGCGACGATGCCGACCGTGTGATTGCGAGCGTCGCGCGCGCAGTGTCCAAGAGCAGAACGAATCGCTGAGCGCCGCGCGCAAGATCGCGGAGAATTCGCGGCGCCGCGTCCCACTCAATGAGTGGTGATGAGGCAACGAGACGCATCGCAAACCGACGGCCGGGTTTTACAATTCGGGAATCCCGTTCACGAGAACGCCGAAACTACCCGCGAGGTCCAGCGCATGCCGATCACAAAGCAGCCGGCCCCGGACACTCCCTGTCCGGATTCCGCCGCAATGGCCGCATTGATAGAACGCACGGCGGCGGAAGAAGAACGCAGGCGGCTGGTCAGACACATCGCCACCTGTACGCGCTGCCGTGCAGTCGTCGTCGACGCAGAAGCCGCACTACAGGCACGGTCACGATCGACGTTCCGCTGGATTGCGATCGCCACAATCGCGCTCTGCACTGTTGCGATAGCCGCCTTTCTTCGCTTCACACGCCCCTCCACAAATCTGCAACCGTCTGTGCGAGCCGTTCAAGGACGCTTCAGTGGCGCAGCCTGGGCGCCGTACAAAGGCGCACTGGCAGGACGGAGAGCCCGGTCGCCGGAAGGGAACGTCGTTCGCGGCTCACTTGCACAAGGATCGAACGCGAGCGCGGGCGCACAAACGAGCGCCGCCGAAACGACATCACTGGACGACTTTCCGTCCGAGGCCGACGAATCGCCGCGCACGGCGCAGGCGTGGAACGATCTCGCGGTGAGCTTGATCAGCCGCAGTCAGGCGTCGGCGACACGTGCGCTGCTGGTCCAGGCGATTGCCGCAACCGACGCGGCACTCGAGCTACAACCGCGTTTCCCTGAAGCTCTCTTCAATCGCGCGCTGGCCATCGAGCAGCTCGGATTGCGCGACCTTGCCGCCGACGGATGGCGTCAGTATCTGGCAGTCGAACCGACAGGCGCATGGGCAGACGAAGCCAGATCGCGGCTGGCTTCGGTTTCGGTTCCGATTTCCCCTCTCGACCATCGCGCAAAAGCGGCGTTCCGCGCGGCACTCCTGGACGGCGACGCCACCGCGGCCACGCGGTTCGTGCAGACGTACGAGCACGCCGCGCGTACATACGTCGAGGTCGACGTGTTCGGGGCCTGGGGGACGGCGTACGGGAACGATGCCGCGGCAGCACGCGACGAGCTGAAGATCGCACGCGCGATTGCACGTGAATTGGCCGGCCGCGGCGATCCGTTCATCGCGGATTGCACGAGCGCCATCGACGCCGCCTCGGACAACCAGCGCGCAGTGCTCGCCCAGGCACACAAGGAATTCGCGCGCGGCCGCACCATGATGCGCGGCGCACCGACGAAAGCAGAGGCCATTCTCAGGAATGCGGCCGCACTCTTTGCGCGCACAGAGAGTCCAATGTCGCTCTTCACGCGGTATTGCGTCGCCACGTCCGTTCAGGACCAGAATCAGCGCTCACAGGCCGAACGGGCATTGGAGGCCAGCCTGCGCGAACTGCCGGCGCGCTACCGCACATTGCGCGCGCAGATCCTCTGGCAACTCGCCCTCGCCTATGGCGCCAGATCTCAATGGGGCGACGCCATTGCGGCATGCGAAGAAGGAGCGGCGATTTTCGACGCGGTCGGCGAGCCGTTCAATGCCGCCTTCCTGCGTGTCATTCAAACAGAAATTCTGGAGCAGATCGGCGGTGAGACCGCAGCGGAGAAACTCCGGGAGAGCGTGCTCCCCGTTTTCGGCCGCATGACCACGGCGCGTACGGCGAGCGCCATCGCTGCGATCAGCTACCCGGCCGCGCAGCGGAAACAGTGGCGGACTGCGGTCTCCATGCTGAACCTCGAGCTCGACATCCTGTCGCGGATCAAGGATCCGACGCAGCAGGTCGACGCTTCGCTGAGGCGCGCAGTGGCGCATTATTCATTGCAACGCCACACGGCTGCGTATGCCGATCTGAAATCCGCAAAAGCAGCAACCGCTTCTCTCGAAGATCCGGCACAGCGCCAACGGGCGGAAGCCGATGTTCTCGTCGCAGAAGTACTCCTCGGCGAGCCGTCCGCCCCATCGGCCGCCAGACTGACGGCAGCGATCGAATTCCACGAGACGAGCGGGATGGAGATGTATCTCCCCGCGTTGTACCTGCAACGCGGACGCGCGCTCGCAGCAACCGGCAATGCCGATGCGGCGCAACGCGATTTCGAACGCGGCATTGAACGCCTGGAACGAGATCGAGCGACGCTCCCCGACATTGCGGCGCGACTGTGGATGTTCGACACTGCAGAAGAGCTCTTCATCGCGGCAGTGGAAAACGCACTCGATCGCGGCGACACAGCGCGCGCGTTCGATTATGCAGAGCGTGGGCGCGCGCGGACGCTCCTCGACGCACTCGGCACCGCTGGTGTCCGGCCACCACCGGTCGATTTCGCCGCGGTGCCGGCCAACACCGCCCTCGTCGAGCTCGTGTCGCTGTCGCACGACATTGCAGCCTTTGTCCTGACGCAAGACGGCCTGAGCGACGTGCGGATCGACCACAAACCGACAGTGATTGCGGCCGCGGCGAAACGGTTCAGAGAACGTCTGGTAGAAAACGACGCGTTCGCGGCCTCATCCCTCGGACGCAGCTTGCACGCGCGTCTCATCGCACCGCTCCTTCCGCTCGTCGGTGGCCGCACCGACCTCGTGTTCATCCCCAATGTCGAAACCGCCGCGATTCCGTTCGCCGCCCTGCAATCCAATGACGGCAGACCGCTGCTCGAAAATTACGCCGTTCGGATCGCACCGAGCACCGCCACGTTCCTTCAGCTTCGCCCCGCCGAATCGCGCCTGCCGCGAAACGCACTGGTCATCGCCGCGTCGTCGCCCGACAACATGACCCAACTCCCCGATACCGACGTCGAAGCACGCCGTGTGGCCGCACAATACCCCGGCGCCGCAACGCTCCTGATGCGCGAGGACGCCGAAGCTCGAGCGCTTCTCCGGCAAATCAAGGATGCCGACATCGTCCATTTCGGCGGCCACGGCCAGTCCACCGCCGACAATGACGCATCCACGGCGCTGGTCATGTCCTCCGGCAGCGCAATCACCCGGCAAGCCATCGAATCCCTGCGCCTCCCCCGAACCCAGCTCGTCGTCCTCGCCGCCTGCAACAGCGCCCGCGGCGAAGAGAACTGGAGCGAAGGCACCCTCAGCACCGCCCGAGCCTTCCTCACCGCCGGCGTCCCCACGGTCATCGCCACCCTCTGGCCCATCAGCGACGAAGAAGCCGCCGAGTTTTTCCCCGCCGTACACGCAAAAGTGGCGCGTGGACTCTCTCCGTCCCAAGCTCTGCGCGCTACGCAACTGGAGTGGCTGCAGTCAAACCGAGCAACTCCGTCGATGTGGGCGGCCATACAGGTCATCGG
>DASVUA010000999.1:0-2653 GCA_036387295.1 Thermoanaerobaculia bacterium
GCGACGCGGACATCGTCTGTGCCTCAAAGACCGCGTGGCCCTGAGAATGAATCGTGTCGTCGTCTTCGCCGGCACTGTAGATCTCGTAATCGACCGACCCGTCTTCGTTCGCGGCCAGCGCGATCTGAATCTGCGTTTCACCGGTGACGACGATCGGCTCGGCCCACACAATATTGCGCAGTTCGAGCGGCGCCCGCTCAGTGTCGGCGGGCAATGCCTGCTCGATTGCCGCGCGCGCCATCTCGAGCTGAGCGACGGCCGGCAGCACCTTCTGCGCCGCCCCACCCGCGACCGCAACCTGATGGTCGGTGAGAAAGAACTCGTCGCCTCTGAACGTCGCTCGGAAGCGCTGTTCGCTGAGGTCCGAAACGTTGCTGTGCAGCAGCGGGTGCAGCACGGCGATCGCGCCGCTCGGCGCTGCCGCTGCGCCGTTTGTGATGTCGATCCAGTAACGCTCCCGGGCAAATGGATAGGTCGGCAGGCTGACGCGGCCCGGCTTCTGCTCGCCATAGAGCGCGCTCCAGTTCAGCTCCAGCCCTTTGGTCCACAAGTCGAGCAGCTTGGTGAATTTCCGCCCCGCCAGCCACTTATCGACGGTCTGCTGCAGGTCACTGTCGTTACTGAACAGCGAGAGCGCGTCGTCGTTGCGCCTGACGCGGCCGTGATACGTGTCGTCGATCCCCTGATCGCCGCGCAGGAACGCATCGAGTTTCTGCACGAGCTGTTCGGCGGAGCTCACAATGAATCCGAGCCGCTCTTCCATCGCTTCGCGGCCGACCTGCAGCGTGTACGCGACTGCGCCGAGGTCGATTGACTCCTGACGCGCGACGACGTGATCGCGCAGGTCGCGCGCTTTCTGCTGAAGCTGCTCCTGCGAGCGTGCCGACAAGACGATCACGAATGGCGCGGACGTCGACATTGGCGTCTGTGCGACCGCCTGCGGGTACTCTTCGACGATCATGTGGGCGTTCGAGCCGCCGGCACCGAACGATGAGATTCCGGCGATGCGCGGCAGCGTCCGCCCTTCGATGACAGGCGCGTCCCACGCTCTCAATGCCTGGTTGACGACGAACGGCGTACGCGGAAAATCGATGTGCGGATTGAGCTGCGCGGAATGGAGCGAGGGGACGATCTGCTGATGCTGCATCTGCAGCAGCACTTTCGTCAGCCCGGCGATTCCGGCGGCCGATTCACAATGGCCGATGTTCGATTTCGCGGAGCCGATCAGGCAGAACTGCGCGTCCTGCGTGTGCTGCCGGAACGCTTTACTGAGCGCGGCGATCTCGATCGGATCGCCGAGTTTCGTTCCGGTGCCGTGCGCTTCGATGTAACTGATGTGCCGCGCGTCGATCCGCGCCTCCGCCAGCGCGCGATTGATGGCGCTCGTTTGGGCCTGCGGGTTCGGGACGGTGTACCCATTGGTCTTCCCGCCATGATTCAGCGAGCTTCCTCGGATGACGCCATAAATGTGATCGCCGTCCTTCTGCGCCTCCGATAAACGCTTGAGGACCACGACGCCGACCCCTTCGCCCGGAATGTAGCCGTCGCCCCCTTCGCCGAAACTCTGGCAATGGCCATCGCTCGAGATGAACTGGCCGCCGCTCAGGACCAGGTATTTGTTCGGATGGATGCTGACGTTCACCCCGCCTGCAATGGCGAGATTCGTCCGCCCCTGCTTTAGGTCCTGACAGGCGACGTGAATCGCGGTCAGCGAAGAAGAGCACATCGAATCGAGCGTCATGCTGGGGCCATGAAGGTTCAGGATGTACGAAACGCGATTGGCGATACTGGCCGGGCTGCCGGCAATCCCAAGACGTTTCCCGCGCGCACCCGCCTCGGCGCCGAACAACTGGTACTCCGTGTACATGAGGCCGACGTAGACGCCGACCTGCCCCGGCAAATCATCGGCTGCAGGCGCCTGCAGGCCGGCGCGCGTGTAACCGGCGTCTTCAATGGCCATCCAGGCGTGCTGCAGGAAGAGGCGCTCCTGCGGGTCGATGTACTCCGCCTCGACCGGCGAGATATTGAAGAACAGCGGATCGAATTCGTCGACGCCCGCGATGAAGCCGCCCCACTTGCTGTAATGGTGGCCGCTCCGGCTCCTGTCGTCGCTGAAGAACTCGCGCCAGTCCCACCGCTCCTTCGGGACTTCGACGATGCAGTCCTTTCCGTCGCGCAGGTTCTGCCAGTACTGGTCGAGGTTCAGCGCCTCGGGATAGCGGCCGCTCAGTCCGATGATGGCGATCGGCTCCGCCTCCACCGCCGCGGCAGGCGTCGCCGTTCGCGTCCGGCGCGACCGCCTGCTCGAGACGAGCTTCGCCGGCGCCGCAACAGCGGCTTGCGCGGGCGGCGGTGCGGCCACGGGCGCGGGCTTCGCGCCAGGGGCAAAGAGCGCGAGCAACTGGGGAGAATGCTGCGCGATGAAGTACTCGGCCAGCTCGCGAATCGTTCTGTACTCGAAGAACAGCGTCTTGGAGAGCGAGCCGAACGTCTTCTCCAACTGATTCGTCAACTGCATCGCCAGAATGGAATCGATGCCGTAATTTTCCAGCGCGGCGCGCGGATCAATTCTGTGCGCCGGAACCTTCAAGAGCTCGGATAGCTGACGGCGCAGATAATCCTGCGTCTTGTCCGTGAGACTTTCCGGGTCGAT
>DASVUA010001000.1:0-6579 GCA_036387295.1 Thermoanaerobaculia bacterium
AGTCGATCTTGTGCGGCGTGAGCTTCTTCTTCCGGTAATTGTTGATGAACGTGTTCTTCATGATCTTGAAGAGCCACGCCTTGAAGTTCGTTCCTTCTTCGAACTTGTCGTAGTACTTGTACGCCTTGAGATACGTCTCCTGAACGAGGTCTTCCGCGTCCTCGGAGTTACGCGTCATCCGGTAGGCGGTGTTGTACAGGGAGTCGACGTACGGCATCGCTGCCGTTTCGAAGTCCCAGCCCTGCTCGTGAGTGATTTCGGCGCTCTTCATGGTCTCTCCCTGCAACGGCAAAAAACTTCAACCTTCGTGCCGCGACGCATCATTAGATGCACGAACAAATAAAATAGTTACGGGCGCTGAGACACGATCGTCCAGGTCGTGTCCTTCGTGTGGTTTACAGAAAGCCGCGGCCGTTTGGAGGCCCCGTTTGTTCCGGGACGTTTGCTGCGCGTCCGTCACACTACTCGGACACGTCCGTCCACGAAAGCGGCTTATCAATGAGAACTACGGAATACTAAGGTCTGCCGGTGGGAACTGCTGGCAAACTGGTTGTGAACGTTGCCGCGCGTTACCGCTATTCCCCAGCCGGCGGATCATACACAGGCCGCCGAAAAATTTCAATCTGCACGATGAAAAAGAACTTTTTCTGACCCCAAGCCCTTATTCACGGCAGGTGGGGAGCAGTTGTTCGTAGGCGCGGGTGATCTCGATGAAGCGCGCGGCGGCCTCGTTCTGCGCTTCCGCGTTCGCGCCGTGGAAGCGGTCGGGATGGTGCTGGGTGACGAGCTTGCGATAGGCGGCACTCAGCTGCTGCCGCGTCGGCGTCCCCGACATGCCGAGGATCGCGAGAAGCTGATGGTGGGGCGGCGCGGCCCGCGGATGCGGAACGACGCGCGCGTTCTTCGCGTGATCGACATAGTCGAATCCGTAACTCTCGCGCAGGCGCGCCAGCGCATCGACGTGAAAGCCGAGGCCGAAACTGAGATCGAGCAGGGCGATGTACTGGCGCAGCGGCACGGGATCACTCCGCTTCGCTACGAGCTGGACCGCGGTTTCGAGCAACGCCGTACGCTGTTCCACGGTGGCGTGGCGGGCGTAACTCTCCGCCCAGTTCGTCGCGTCGATTCCCTGCGTCACCGGCGCCGCGAGCCCCGCTCCGCGCCGAACCTCGCGCATCGCTTCCTCACGCGAACCGCCGCCGGCATGCACGACGTGAAAGAGGAGCGACGCGGCGACCGCATCGCGTTGCGGAGGCCGCGGGTCATCCTCCCCTCGTGAGGCGCGATCGAGCTTCATCGCCGCCAGCACAAAGATGGCGAGCGCCCCGCCAGCGCCGAGCATGAAGATGGCGGCGATCAGCTCCACGTGCGTCCTCAGGAAACGGTTGCGGTGAGCAGCGCGTCGACTTGTTCGATCTTCGCCCGCAGCTCGCGTTCGTCCAGCACGGGACGCGAGCCGTCCACATCAATCTCTTCATCCACGCTGATCCAGCTCTTGCAGCCGCCGTAGCTTTCGCGAAACGTGACTTGCGCGGGGCGCGCCAGCTCCCACGTGCGCACCGCGATGACGTACACCGCCTGGTCGGGACGAAAGCGATAGCGCGCCTCGAGCGTCTCGGCCGGCAGCACGACCAGCGGAGCAAGCCGGTCGAGCAGGTCGCGATCGGTGACCGACCACGTGCGCACCACCTCGCACCAATGCGTGATCTCGACGACCGGACGCGATTCGGACTCGCCTTGATGAAAGTAGGTCGGATAGAGGTAGAAGCGCTCGTCGTCGACGCCGAACGATGGATCGGCGATGCCGCCTTTGCGGATCAGCAGAATCTGCGTGCCGCGGCCGAGCGCCGCGACGACGTTCGACCATTCCTTGAGCGCGGTGTGATTCGGCAGCTTGTTCATGCGCGTCGAAGCGTCACGGCCGGTACGTCACCGAGTTCACGGGGCCTTCCCAGATCGTGACGGCGACGACCAGCGCGTTTTCGTCGTCGACCGCGCTCTGCAACTCGCCGGCGAACCAGGCGGCGATGTTCTCGGCGCTCGGGTTGATCTCGGTGAAAGGCGCGATGTCGTTGATGCAGCCGTAGTCGAGCTTCTTCGCGAGCTGTTCGAGCTTCCGCTTTGCGCTCACGAAGTCGACGGCGATCGCGTCCTGATCGACGCCTCCGCCGCGCGCGGCGAGATCCGCTTCGACTTTGTACGAATGGCCGTGCAGCGGCTCGGAGATGCCGCGGTACTCGCGGAGATAGTGCGCGGACTCGAAACGCGCTTCGACGCGGACGGTGAACTCAGCGGCCATGCTGCTCCGGAAAGACGAACTCGATGATCCCTGGCTCGGCGCCGAGCTCACGCATTTCGTCGGCTGTCGATTCGCGCCGCAGTAGCTCGATCGCGCGTTGGTCGTCCCAGCAGGCGTTCGGGTTGCTGTCGGACGCGAGGTCGATCAACGCCAGCAGGGTGCGGCGCCGGTTTTCATCCACAACCCGAAGTGTACAATGCGCGCCGTTTACGATGCCGCTGCCGAAATCCATTCTCTGTACAGGATGCAAACGCACTTATCCGGAAGGATGGAAGCGCTGCCCCTACTGCGGTCACGACGAACTGCGCTCGAAGCAGGACGCGCAGGCGCGCCGCTACATGGAGAAAAAGGTTCGGGAGTTCGAGCAACGCACCGGCAAGGTGTCGCGCCCGAAAGACGAGCGCGGCGGCGACCGCGAGCAGCAGCGCGGCGGCCGCGGAGGACGCGAACAGCAGCGCCAGCAGCAGCGTGGCCGCGACGGGAAACGCCTGCCGCAGGACGGCCAGCAGCGTCCGCAGAGACAGCAGCAACCGGGGCAGCGTCCTCCTCAACAGCAGCCACAACGTCCGCCGCAGGCAGCCGCGGGTGAAAACCTGGAACAGCAGTCCGCACGGCGCCGCAGAAGACGCCGCGGCCGCGGCGGCGCAGCGCTGGCCGGCGAGCTGACCGGAGCGCCGGTCGAGCGCACGCAGCGCGAGGGAATGGTCGAAGGGGCGCCGCAGGGCGACCGTCCGCCACGCCCGGAACGTCCGCCGCGCGCGGAACGCCCGCCCAGACCCGATCGCCCGCCTCGCGCCGAGCGTCCTGCACGTCCGGAGCGCCCGCCGCGGGCCGAGCGTCCCCCTCGGCCCGAGCGCGCGCCGCGCGTCGAAGGCGAGCCGGGGGGAGAAGTTTCCGCACGTCCGGAGCGTCCGCCGCGCGCGGAACGTCCGCCGCGTCCGAATCGCCCACCGCGGCCCGACCGGCCTCCCCGTCCGGAACGCCCGGCGCCCGAGGCAGGCGCGGCACCGCACGTCCCGAACGCCGAAGGTGGCGCGGAAGGAGGCGCGGATGGTGCGGCTCGCAAGCGCCGCCGGTTCCGGCGTCGCCGTCGCGGCGGCAGCGGTGGCGCGGGCGGTGAGGGTGGCGGCGGCGGCGAGGCCGACTAGGCGGTTGCCGTTACCGCCCGTCGATTGAGCCGCAGGTAGCGCGCCGAGCACTCGGCGAAGCCTTCACATCGAATGCAGTAGCCATCGGCGCCGTCGGGCTTGAAGTCGGCCGGCGGGCAGATGTTGACGTTGGCCACCGTGTCGCGCTCGCACTGCTGGAGCAGGAGGTCGAGGTCGGCATCCGCGCCGTTCGACAAGGCCTGCCGGACGGCGGCATAGCGGGCGGAGTTGGTGATCGCGGTCGTGTCGATCTTCACGCGCGGCACTTCCGGCACCCGCGGCGGTGCGGCGACGAAACGCACCCGAACGCGCTGCGTGAGGTAGTAGCCGTAACCGCACACGGCGCCGCCGAACGCCGCGAGGTTCGCGGCCCCTCCGCTCCAGACGCCGTACAGCAGCACAGCCAGTGAGAAGAGTGCGAGGACGCGCACTCGCACCGGAACGGCGCCGAGGAGATAGAACGTCTGGTGCGGAAAGGCGGCGGCGTAGATGAAGAGGAGGGTGAAGTAGACGAAGTAGGTGCCGAGCAGCGGAATGCCGATCCAGGCCGCAACACCCGCCGATCCGAGGGTGGAGACGGTGAAGAGCGTCATGAAGTGGAAGCTCCCCCACTCCTCTTCCAGCTCCGAGCCCATCATGTAGAGCAGCAGCAGCGTGACGAAGAGCGAGAGCGCCTGCAGGAACGCGGAGCCTTCCTGGGTGAACTGGTACGTGACGAGCCGCCACACTTCGCCCTGCAGCACCGCGTCCCACTCGAACGCGAACATCTGCTCGTACTTTTGCTTGTCCTGATACTCGAGCAGAAAGAACGCGACGTTCAGGAACAACAGAACGTAGACGAACCGGACGTTTTCCCCTCTCGACCTGAACATGATTTCGCCTCGGCAACGCGCCGTCTGAAACAAAAAATTCAGGCGCGTCTCAGCGATGACCGCTGCTGCTGATTCAACGAATCACGATGTTGTTGGTTTGCTCGAACCGCAACTGATCTCCCGCCTTGATGCCGTGCTGCTGCGCGACGCCCCCCGCCACCTCGAGCACGTATCGCGACGGCACGCCGGGCGGGTAGCTCGGGCAGTTGGCGATCTTGCACGGCGGGACGTTGTACTTCACGGCCGCGACCCGCTGGCTCGCGTCGATCCAGACCATGTCGAGCGGGATGAGCGTGTTCTTCATCCAGAACGCATGCTCGTCGTCTTCGTTGAACAGGAAGAGCATGCCGGTGCCGGGGCGGAGCTGATCGCGGTACATGAGCCCCTGCGCGCGCAGCTCGTCGTCGGCCGCGATTTCGACGCTCACGACGAAACCGTCGGGAAAGATGACGCGCGGCCCGCTCGGCGCCGGCTGCGCGGACGGGTCGCCCGCCGGCGCTGCGGCAGTGGTGTTGGCCGCGGGCGACGCGGGCGCGCTGCCTGTCGAAGGCTGCGACCAGGCGCCGAAGAGCATCAGCATGATCACCGGAATCTTCATTTCTCCTCGACCTCCACGACCTCTTCCGCCTCGCGCTCGCGCGAGATGATGTCGTATTTCTTTGCGTAGTAGCGGAACGAGCGGAACGACATGCGCAGCAGTTCCGCCGCTTTGTTCTGCACGCCGCCGGCGCGCTCGAGCGCCTGCAGCATGAAGATCTTTCCGATGGCTTCGAGATGATCCTGCAGCGAGATGCCGTCGGGCGGCAACTCGAACGTGGCGTCAGGAATGCGTCCGCCGAGGAGCACGTGCTCCGGGAGCGACTTCGTGCTGAGCAGATCGGAAGCCTCGAGCGCGATCATCCGCTCCACGACGTTCTCCAGCTCGCGGACGTTGCCGGGCCAGTGGTATTTCTCGATGGCTCGCATCGCGTCGGCGGAGATTCGTTTGCGCGGCACTTCCATCCGAAGGCAGAACTTTTCGATGAAGTGATCGACGAGCAGCGGAATGTCTTCTTTCCGGAGCCGCAGCGGCGGCAGCTCGATCGGGATGACGTTGATGCGGTAGAAGAGATCTTCGCGGAACGTTCCTTCGCGGATCGATTCGGTGAGATCGCGATTCGTGGCGGCGAGCACGCGCACGTCGACCGCCGATTCGATGTTCGAGCCGACCTTGCGCACCATCCGCTCCTGCAGCACCCGCAGCAGCTTGATCTGCATGGCGAGCGAGGTCTCGCCGATCTCGTCGAGGAAGATCGTGCCGCGATCCGCTTCCTGAAACAGGCCCCGCTTTTCGCGGATGGCGCCGGTGAAGGCGCCCCGCTCGTGGCCGAACAGTTCCGATTCGAGGAGCGTCTCGGGAAGTGCGCCGCAGTTGATCGAGACGAACTTGCCTCGGCGGTCGGAGTTGTAGTGAATCGCGCGTGCGATCAGCTCTTTGCCGGTGCCTGATTCGCCGGAGATCAGCACCGTCGACATCGTTTTCGCGATGCGCTGGACGATCGAAAAGATCTCCTGCATCTTCGCGCTCTTGCCGATGATGTTGGCGAAGGTGAAGCGCTCTTCGAGGGCGGTGCGGAGATGGACGTTCTCGTCTTCGAGCTCTTTCCGCTCCACCGCCTTGCGGACGATGATCTTCAGCTCTTCGATGTCGAAGGGCTTGGCGATGTAATCGAGCGCCCCCGCCTTCAACGCCTCGACCGCGGAGCGGGTGGAGGTGTGCGCGGTGATCATCACGAAAGGGAGCGAAGGGGTGTTCGCCTTCATCTCCCGGATGAAATCGATACCCGAGCCGTCGGGGAGCATGAGATCGCACAGCACGACATCGGGCTCTTTGCGGAGGAGCGCCGCGTGCGCCTCTTCGAGCGACGCGGCAGTTTCGACGGCCCACCCTTCCTCCTCGAACACGATCGAAAGAAAGTCGCGCAGAGACGCCTCGTCATCGACGATGAGCAGGTTCACGCAGAGGATTCTACGTCGCGAAAGCCGCCGAGCCCGGAGCGCGAAGCGCCGCCGCCGCAGCTTCAGTTTGGAGTGCGGCGGCAAAGCCGCCGCTTTCTACTCGGCGGCGGAGCCGCCGAGCACCGCGGCCCTGCCGCGGTGTACGAAAGCGGCGACTGCCGTCGCCGCACTCCAAACTGATCACGCTTCCCGCTGGAGCAGGGCGAGCATCTCGCCGTCACCTGTGGAGCGGCGGGCTCTTAGCCCGCCGACGCTCATCAAC
>DASVUA010001001.1:0-13259 GCA_036387295.1 Thermoanaerobaculia bacterium
AACGCCCGCCGCTCCACCAGTTCGTTTCGACGGAACCAGACTCAGGCGCGCAAGTTGCGTCGCGTTTCGGTTTTTCTCGGGAACGCCCTCGGCACAATGTCGCGGGGGCGCGATTAAACTGCGCGGATTTGACGTTACGCACGCACGAATGAGCACTGTGGTCGAACAAGAACCGATGATTCCGGGCTTCGCGACGCGTTTGCGTACGCGTGCGGAAGCCGGTTTGCTGTACGTCGGCGGAATCACCGAGCTCGCCGGACAGACCATTCAGCAGTTCCGGCGCGGGCCGATCGAGCGGCCGCTCCTCATGACGCAGTTCGATCAGATCGGCGTCCGCTCGCTCTCCATCGTCATCATCACCTCCGCCTTCATCGGCATGGTGCTCGCGCTCCAGACCGCGTACGCGCTGGCCGATTTCGGCGGAAAGATGTTCGTCGGCACCATCGTCTCGCTCTCGCTCGTGCGCGAGCTCGCGCCGGTGCTCATGTCGCTCATGGTCGGCGGCCGGGTGGGCGCCGGCATCGCGGCGGAGCTCGGTACGATGAAGGTGACGGAACAGATCGACGCCATGCGCGCCCTGGCGACGAATCCGGTCCGCAAGCTGGTCGTCCCGCGCGTGTTTGCCTGCACGCTCATGTTTCCGCTCCTCACCGTCGTCGCCATCGCCCTCGGCATCAGCGGCGGGCTCGTCATCGCCGTCACCAGTCTCCACGTCGGCGCGAACGAATACCTGCGCAGCGTCATCGAGGCCGTGCACTACAACGACCTCGCGTCCGGCATCGGCAAGACGTTTTTCTTCGGCTTCACCACGGCGCTTCTGGCCTGCTACAACGGCCTGCGCACGAGCGGCGGCGCGGACGGCGTGGGCCGCTCGACGACCCAGACAGTCGTCACCGGCTCGATCACCGTGCTGATCATGGATTTCTTTCTCACCAAGCTGTTCCTGTTCTTCTTCTGATGACCGAAACGATCCTTTCCGACCGGCGCTCCGCGGCGCGTGAGACGCCTGACCGGAGAAAGCACACCCGCGATCCGTTCGTCGAGTTTCTCGACGTGAAGAAGGCGTACGGCAACAAGCACGTCCTCCGCGGCGCGAACCTGCAGGTGTTCCGCGGTGAAGTGCTCGTGATTCTCGGCGGCTCCGGCACCGGCAAATCGGTGACGCTCCGGCACATGCTGGGGCTCGAAGCGCCTGATTCGGGACGCGTGATCGTCGAAGAAGAAGACGTGACCGATCTTCCGGAAGAAGAGTTCTACCGGATCCGCAAGAAGTTCGGGATGCTGTTCCAGAGCGGCGCGCTGTTCGATTCGATGACCGTGTTCGAGAACGTCGCGTTTCCTCTGCGCGAGCACACCGACATGAGCGAGGACGAGATCGCGCGCAACGTGCGCGAGAAGCTCGAGCTCGTGAATCTGCCGAACACCGAGCATCTGATGCCGGTCGATCTCTCGGGCGGGATGCGCAAGCGCGTCGGCCTGGCGCGCTCGATCGTGCTCGACCCGAAAGTGATTCTCTATGACGAACCGACGACGGGACTCGATCCGATCACTTCGCAGACGATCAACGAATTGATCGTCGATCTGCAGGCGAAGCTGAACGTCACCTCGGTCGTCGTCACGCATGACATCCACTCCGCGTTTTCCGTCGGCGACCGCATTGCGTTTCTGCATCAGGGCGTTTTCGAATGGGTCGGCTCGATGGACGAAGCGCGTGATTCCGACTACCCAAGACTCCGCGAGTTTCTCAAGGCCAGCGCCGTCGTAGCGGCGCAGCCGACGAAGAAGTGATATGCCGAAAACAACGACAGACAAAACGATTCGCGTCGGCCTTCTGGTCTCCGGCGCCCTCATCACCCTGATGGTGTTTCTTTTCTTCATCGGGTCGGAACAGAAGATCTTCGCCCGGAAGAACGAGTACGCCGTCCGGCTCGAGAACGTCTCCGGACTTTCGCAGGGCAATCCGGTGCGGATGTCGGGCGTCACGATCGGCACCATCCGCGACATCGAGCTGCCGCAGGACCCGAAATCGAAGCAGGTCGAGATTCTGGTGATGATCGACCGCAAGTACGGCGAGCGTGTGCGCGGCGATTCGCGCGTGCGCCTCAAGAAACAGGGACTCCTCACCGGCGACACCTACATCGACGTCAGCCCCGGCACGCCGCGTTTCGCGGTGCTCGAGCCGGGATCGCTCATCCCGTCGCAGAAAGGGACCGACGTCGAGGCGCTCATCACCTCGGGCGAAGACCTGATGCAGAATCTCGTGCAGATCTCGCACTCGCTCCGCAGCATCCTCGGCCGCGTCGATCGCGGCGAAGGGCTCATCGGCGAGCTCACCACGCAACCGGAAACGAAACAGCGCATCACCGACACGTTCCTCACCACGCTCAACAAGACGAACGCCGCGCTCACGCACATGGAGAGCGGCCGCGGCGTGGTCGGCAAGCTGGTCTACGACGACGCGTACGCCGAGCGGCTGACGAGCTCCATCGCCGGCGCCGCGGAATCGATGCAGTCGCTCACCGGCGATATCCAGAACAGTTTCCGGAACGGCAACGGCCTCGTCCCGGCGATGCTGAACGATCCGGAAGCAAAGACGCGCGTTTACGAGCTGATCGACAACCTGCGCGCCACCTCCGCGAACCTGTCGACGTTCACCACCTCGCTGCAGACCGGCCAGGGGCTGGTGCCGCGACTCATCAACGATCGTGAATATGGCGATCAGGCGCTGAACGAATTCTCCGGCCTCGTGCGCCAGCTCAATCAGGTCGTCACGAAGATCAACACCGGCGAAGGAACGGCCGGCAAGCTGCTCACCGATCCCTCGATGTACGAATCGATCAACGACATCCTCATCGGGATCAACGAATCGAAGCTCCTGCGCTGGCTGATTCGCAGCAGGCAGCAGGCGGGGATCGAGCGGCGCGTCGAGGATCGCGGCAAGGTGCCGAACACGCCTCCTCCGCCGCCGCTATCGGCGCCGGCGGATGCCGAGCCGGTGCCGGTGGAGAGCGTGATTCCCCCCGCCGCGCTCACCGATACCACCGGCACTCAATGAGACCCGAACCAGCCAACGAGCAGGAGGCAATCTGCCTCCTGCTCGTTGGCGTGGCACCAGTGTTGTAGGATGCGCCGCGCCCGACCACTGGTGTGTGCGAGGCAATTTCTCCCGGAGGCTCCCACGTGGATATTGCTGTGATCGGCACCGGATACGTCGGTCTTGTGACCGGCGCCGGCCTGGCCGACTTTGGCAACGACGTCATTTGCGTCGATGTCGATGTCAAAAAGATTGAAGCGCTGCGCAATGGACAGATCCCGATTTACGAACCGGGACTCGATACGCTCGTCAGCAAGAACGTGAACGAAGGACGCCTTCGGTTCACCACCGAGTTGCCCGAAGCCATCCAGGCCGCGCGTGCGATCTTCATCGCCGTCGGAACGCCTCCGAAGGCCGACGGCTCGGCCGACCTCCGCTACGTCGAAGCGGTCGCGCGCTCGATCGCCGAGCACATGAACGGTCCGAAGGTCGTGATCACGAAGTCGACCGTTCCGATCGGCACCGGCCGGATGATCGAGGAGATCATCCAGTCCTACGGCACCGGTCACAAGGCGTCGATCGTGTCGAATCCGGAGTTCCTCCGCGAGGGGAGCGCGATCGAAGACTTCATGAAGCCCGATCGCGTCGTCGTCGGCGTTTCGGATCCCGAAGCGGCGGAGCTCATGAAAGAGATCTACGCGCCGCTGCACTCGCTCGAGATCCCGTTCGTCGTGACGAACGTCGAGTCGTCGGAGCTGATCAAGTACGCCGCGAACGGCTTCCTGGCCGTGAAGATCACGTTCATCAACGAGATCGCCTCGGTCTGCGAAAAAGTCGGCGCGAACGTGCAGGACGTCGCGCTCGGCATGGGGCTCGACTCGCGCATCGGTCCGAAGTTCCTCCAGGCCGGTCCCGGTTTCGGCGGCTCCTGTTTCCCGAAAGACACCTCGGCCATGGCCGATATCGCACGCCGCCACGATTACGAGTTCCAGATCATGGAAGCCGTGCTGCGCGTCAACGACGCCGTGAAGCTCCGGATGATCGACAAGATCGTTCACGCGCTCGACGGCGAAGTCGCGGGCAAGACTGTTGCGGTCCTCGGTCTCGCGTTCAAACCCGAGACCGACGACATGCGCGATTCCCCCACCATTCCGATCATCAAAGGCCTGCAGGAGCGCGGCGCGACGGTTCGCGCGTACGACCCGCAGGCGATGAACAACGCAAAGTCGATGTTCACCGCGATCGAGTACTGCGGCGACGCGTACGAGACGGCCGCCAATGCGGATGTGCTGGTGCTGGCGACGGAATGGAACGAGTTCCGCGCGCTCAATTTCGAGCGCATCAGGAAAGCGCTGCGGCGCCCGGTGGTCGTCGATCTCCGGAACATTTACGACCCGCAGCGCATGAAGGCGCTCGGGTTCAATTACTCCTCGGTCGGACGTTCCGAGGATGTGCGGATGAGGGCTCTCTGATGGGTCGTGCGCTGATTACAGGTGGAGCGGGCTTTCTCGGATCGCATCTTTGCGATCTTTTTCTCTCACGCGGTCATGAAGTCATCTGCATGGACAATTTCCTGACCGGCTCGCCCGAGAACATCAAGCACCTGTTCGGCCGCGAGGGGTTTTCGTTCATCAAGCAGGACGTCACGACCTACATCCACATCGACGGTCCGCTCGATTACGTTCTGCATTTCGCTTCGCCCGCCAGTCCGATCGACTATCTCGAGAAGCCGATTCAGACGTTGAAAGTCGGTTCCCTCGGCACCCACAAGACGCTCGGCGTCGCGAAAGACAAAGGCGCCCGTTACCTGATCGCCTCGACCTCCGAGGTGTATGGCGATCCGCTCACGCACCCGCAGCAGGAAGACTACTGGGGCAACGTCAATCCGGTCGGTCCGCGCGGCGTGTACGACGAAGCCAAACGCTTCGCCGAAGCGATGACCATGGCCTACCACCGCTTTCACGGCGTGGAGACGCGCATCGTGCGCATCTTCAACACGTACGGCGAGCGGATGCGCGTCAATGACGGCCGTGTGGTCCCCGCATTCATTTCGCAGGCATTGCGCAATGAGCCGATGACCGTGTTCGGCGACGGATCGCAGACGCGCTCGTTCTGCTATTACTCCGATCTGATCGAAGGCATTTACCGGTTGCTGATGTCGGACGAAGTGCAACCGACGAACATCGGCAATCCGAGCGAAATGACGGTCCTGCAATTCGCCGAGGAGATCAAACGCCTCGTCGGCAGCACCGCCCCGATCGAGTTCCGCCCCCTGCCGGAAGACGACCCGAAAATCCGCCGTCCGGACATCACGAAAGCACGCGCGCTCCTGCAATGGGAGCCGAAAGTGCCGCTCGAAGAAGGGCTCACGAAAACGATCGAGTATTTCCGCACGGTCGTGAAGTGACCGGGCTGCGCTCGGTCATCTGAGCGCAGCGAACGATCTCGAACGCGCGTTTCGCCCGCAACGCTCGGCTCCGTGCGCAACCTTTGTCGACGCGTAACCGAGCGACGGGCGCGCCAGCTGCTACAGTCTCGCGCTCATGAAGCGTCTGACTCTGCTCCTCGTTCTTTTCGCCGCGCTTTTCGCCGCGATCGCCTGCCGCAACGAACAACAGACGCCGCGGACGGCGGCGCAGCCGGACAAGGCGAAGTCCGCGCAGAACGCCGCGCGCGATCCGCACTCGTACTCGCGGCCGGATGAAGTGCGCGTCGAGCACATCGCGCTCGACCTCAACGTCGACTTTGCGAAGAAGCAGCTCAGCGGCACGGCGACGCTGCGCATCAAGAACAACAGCGGCGCGAAGATGCTCGCGCTCGACAGCCACACGCTCGACATCCGCCGCGTGACGTTGCAGCCGGGCGGCACGCAGGCGCAGTTCAAGCTCGGACAGGCGCATCCGATCTTCGGCAGTGCGCTCGAGATTCCGATCAACGCCGATACGCAGAGCGTCGCGATCGAGTACTCGACGAGTCCGAACGCGAAGGCGCTGCAATGGCTCGAGCCGGCGATGACGGCCGGCAAGAAGCAGCCGTTCCTCCTCTCGCAATCGCAGGCCATCCTCGCGCGCTCGTGGGTGCCGACGCAGGACACGCCAGGCGTCCGCTTCACCTACGACGCAACCGTACGCGTGCCGAAGGATCTGCTCGCGCTCATGAGCGCCGAGAACCCGCAGGCGAAGAACGAACAGGGCGTGTACCAGTTCCGCATGCCGCAGCCGGTGCCGTCGTACCTGCTGGCGATCGCGGTGGGCGATCTCGACTTTCATCCGTTCGACACGCGCAGCGGCGTTTACGCCGAGCCGTCGGTGCTCGACGCGGCGGCGATGGAGTTCACCGACGTTCCGAAGCTCATCCAGACCGCGGAGTCGCTCTACGGGCCGTACAAGTGGGGACGCTACGACCTCCTCGTGCTGCCGCCGAGCTTCCCGTATGGCGGGATGGAAAACCCGCGGCTCACGTTCCTCACGCCGACCATCATCGCGGGCGACAAATCGCTCGTCTCGCTGATCTCACACGAGCTGGCGCATTCGTGGTCGGGCAATCTCGTGACGAATGCAACGTGGAACGATTTCTGGTTGAACGAAGGATTCACGACGTACTTCGAGCACCGCATCACCGAGCAGCTCTACGGGCGCGAATACTCCGAGATGCTCTGGCTGCTCGGCGTGACCGAGGTCAAAGAAGAGCTGCCGACGCTCTCGGAGAAAGACCAGCACCTGTACGTCGATCTCACCGGACGCGATCCGGACGACGCGCCGACGCTGGTGTACGAAAAAGGGGCGCTCTTTCTCCGCGCGCTCGAAGAAGCGGCAGGTCGCGCGCGGTGGGATCAGTTCCTTCGTTCGTACTTTGAAAAATTCGCGTTCACGCCGATGACTACCGTGATGTTCGAGCAGCACCTCAAAGTATCGCTTCCCGACGTCGTGCAGAAAGTGAATCCCGACGCCTGGATTCATGGTGCGGGACTGCCGGCGAATGCGCCGCAGCCGCGCTCGGAGGCCTTCATGAAGGTCGAGGCGGCCGCGAAATCGTACGCGGACGGCGCTTCGCCCGAAACGATCCCGCTCGACAAGTGGTCGTCGCACGAGCGGGTGCATTTCATTCAATCGCTGCCGGCCATTCCGGCCGAGCGGATGGCGATGCTCGATGGACGCTTCGACCTGAGCGAAAGCGGCAACAACGAAGTGCTGTCGGCGTGGCTCGGCAAGTCGATCGACGCGCGCTACAAAGGGGCGTATCCGGCCATCGAGCGGTTCCTCACCGTGCAGGGCCGCCGTAAATACCTGAAGCCGATTTACGAGAAGCTCGCGAAGAACCCGGAAGACCTCGCGTTTGCGAGACAGGTCTATGCGAAAGCGCGCCCCACGTATCACCCGGTATCTCAGGGGACGATGGATGAGATTCTGAAGTAGAATGCCGCAACTTTCCCCGGCAGATACAAGGCGCAAAAAGCATGATGGATAGAGAACGGGAAGCCCTCGAGCTGTGCGAGTCCGGTTTGCAGCACATGTGGAAGGGCGACATCGACTCCGCGATCGGTGCATACGATCGTGCGGCCGCAATCGCCGTGTCCGATGAAACGCGCGAACTGATCATGATCCGTAAAGCCGAGGCGCTGATTGCGTCGGAGCGGGATGGATCGGAAATCGCCGCACTGCCGGGAATCGTGATGCGGCGCCGTTCGCCGCGGCATGTGTATCTCGCCGCCGGTACGCTCATGCGCCGTTTCGTCGAGAACGACGACCGCCGCAAAGCGATCTTCTATGGCGAGATCGCACGCGGTGCGGCGACCGAGCTCGGCGAGCCGATGTCGCGCGCCTCGGTGCTGAACCATCTCGGCATCACGCTCATCGCCGACTCGCAGTTCGCTCCGGCCATCGAAGTGCTCAACGAAGCGCTCGAAGCGGTCGACCAGTTGGGGAACGCACGCGACGAAGCGCACAGCCTCCGCGCCGTCATCCTCGGCAACCTCGGCGGCGCGCAGATCCTCAGCGGCGACGTGCACAACGGCATTCGCGTGCTCGAGAACGTGCTGCCCGATATGGACGAGCAGTACCTCATCGCCGAGATCTATCTCGATCTCTGCTTCGGCTACCTCGAGCTCGAGCGCTACGACATCGCCGAGCTGTATGGCCGCCGCGCGCTCGAGCTCGCGACCGTCAAGCGGCAGATCCGCAACGGCAATCATCTCCTCGGTGAGATCTGCCTCCGCACCAAGCGCTACGAAGAAGCCGATGGGTTCTTCGACGTGGTCGCCGGCTACTACCCCGATTTCAAGAACGTGAAGCAGTTGCTCGTCGCCGTCGATCTCTGTGCAGTCGTGAACTGGAAAGCCTGAACCCATGCGCCGTCTCGTTGTTGCCGCTCTCGCACTCGTCGTCTCCGCCGCAACGGCTCAGGCCGGAGGGCTGCAGACTGTCCTCACGCCCGACAGCATCCTGTATGCGATCGACGGCGCGACCGAGGACACGCAGCTTTCGGTTTCGCGCCGCCAGGGAGCGGACACGAACGACGCGCTGCTCGTCCCGGGGACGGAAGATCCGGCCCTCGACTCCGACGCGCGGCTGCTGTTCGACCAGAAGACGTCGACGCTGTTCGTCATCTGGCACAAAGCCGCCGCGGTGCAGGACTCGATCATGCTCGCGTCGGTGGATGCGAAGGGCAACTGGTCGGAACCGGTCGTGCTGTCGAGCTGCTCGTCGCGCCGCCGCATCGGCCTGCGGACCATGCTCACGCGTGCGACCGACGAAGAAACCGGTGTCGAGGCGACGCTCATTCACGCGGTGTGGTGGGGCGTTGGTAGCGACCTGACGGCGGAGTACGCGCTGGTGGCGTTCGAAGGCGCGCAGCTCGTCTCGACCGAAGTATCGACGCTCGACGAGCTCGCCGGCCGCCACA
Organism: Thermoanaerobaculia bacterium; assembly: GCA_036387295.1. Lineage (GTDB taxonomy): Bacteria > Acidobacteriota > Thermoanaerobaculia > Gp7-AA8 > Gp7-AA8 > QHVT01. The sequence continues at coordinate 8,936 of DASVUA010001001.1, forward strand.
ACGCCGATGGCGCCGAAGATTACGAAGATACCGGTGCCGCGCTGCATCCGCCGCTCGCGCTGGCGCGCACGGAGAGCAGCGGAGTGGACGTCGTTTACGGCGCCGCGAATTCGACGAAGATCGCGCGCGTGCGCGTCGAGCCGCGCCGCGTCAAAGGCGACGCGCGTCTCTGGAAGCCGCTCGGACGCGATGGCGGCCGCACCGGCCGCTCGAAGATGGTCACGACCAGCACGGCACCCGTGCAGGCGTTCATCAGCAAAGGGCGCATCGTGCTGTATCGCCCCGACGAGAAGTTCCGCTTCGTCGTGCTCGAGAACGGCGAATGGAGCCCGGAGCGGATGATCCAGCTCGACCAGAGCGTCTCGAGCGAAGAAGTCCTGCGCGAGCTGCGCAAGACGGTCGACGAGCTCGCGGCGACCGACGCCCCCGCGCAGCAGTAGCGGCCTTGCTTCCACGCATCGTTCTCGTCCGGCACGGACGCTCCGCGCACGTAGAGCGTGCGGCGGTCGACCGCGCCGGTTTCGTGCGCTGGCTGGAAGCGTACGACCTGGCAGGGCTGGCCGAGCATGAAGCCCCTCCCGAGGCATTGCGCGCGCTCGCACAGGGCGCGTACGTCGTTTCCAGCGACATCGTGCGCGCGCGCCTTTCGGCCGAGCTGCTGACGCCGAACGTCGCGATCTCTCCGTTGCTGCGCGAGGCGCAGCTCACGATTCCGGCGTGTGGCGGCCTGCGTCTGCCGATGCGCATCTGGGCGCTCGCGATCGGCTTGCGCATGGCGCTCGGTGCGGTGCCGGGGGAGCGCGAACGCGCAGGGGAGGCCGCGCGCTGGCTTGCGTCGCTCACGGCCGAGCACAGAACCGTTCTCGCCGTGACGCACGGCGCCGTCCGCCGCTACATCGCCGACGCGCTGCTTGCGGATGGCTGGACCTGCCGCTATCCGCGAAAACAGAAGTGGGCGCACTGGAGCGCGTGGGAGCTCACGCGCGCGACGAAGCAGTAAGCCGCGCGGCGCAGATTTGGCGCGAACTGCGTTTGGTGGAGTGGCGGGCTTCAGCCCGCCGATTGATCACCGGCGGGCTAAAGCCCGCCGCTCCACAGGAACGGTTGCTTACCGCAGGATCGTCTCTTCGCGGCGGGGGCCGGTGGAGATGATCGTCGCCTTCGTTTCCGTCTCGTCTTCGATGAAGCGGACGTAATCCTTCGCGGCGGACGGCAGTTCGTCGTACGACGTGATTCCCGCGGTCGAGGTTTGCCACCCTTTGAACGTGCGGTACTCCGGCTGGTAATCGTTGTGCTCGACGGCGAACGCCGGGAAGGTGTTCCACGTCTTGCCTCGCACTTTGTAGCCGGTGCAGACGCGGATCTCGTCGAATTCGTCGAGCACGTCGAGCTTCGTCACCGCCAGCTCGTCGAGCCCGTTCAGCATCGCGGCGCTGCGGAGCACCGGGAGGTCGAGCCAGCCGGTGCGGCGCGGACGTCCGGTGACGGTGCCGAATTCGTTGCCGCGTTTGCGCAGATGCTCGCCGTGCGCGTCATCCAGCTCGGTCGGAAACGCGCCGCCGCCCACGCGGGTGGTGTAGGCCTTCGCGACGCCGAGGACGAGGTTGATGTGCTTCGGCGCGACGCCGAGGCCGGTGCAGACGCCGCCGACCACGGTGTTCGAGGATGTGACGTACGGATACGTGCCGTGATCGATGTCGAGCATCGCCCCTTGCGCGCCTTCGAACATCACCCGCTTTTTCGCGCGGATCTGCTGATTGATCCATTCGGTGCCGGCGGTGATGCGCGGCCCGAGGATCTCGCCGTAGCGGAGATAGTCTTCGTAGAGCTTGTTCGGATCGAACGTGTCGGCGCTGTAGACGCTCGACAGCACGGCGTTGCGCTCGGCGCAGGTGAACTCGATTTTCTGCTTGAGTACCGCGGGATCGACGAGGTCGGCGATGCGGATCCCGTAGCGTCCCACTTTCGCTTCGTACGCCGGACCGATGCCGCGGCCGGTCGTGCCGATCTTCGCCACGCCTGCCGCTTCCTCGCGTGCGATGTCGAGTGCGCGGTGATAGGGGAGGATGCAGTGCGCCGAATCGCTGATGAGAAGGTTCTCTTCGATCACGATGCCGGCGGCGCGGAGATTGTCGATCTCCGTCAACAGCGCGTCGGGATCGATGACCATGCCGTTCCCGAGCAGGCACATCTTGTCGCGATGGATGATGCCGGACGGGATGAGGCGCAGCGCGAAATGCTGGTCGGCGAATTTGACGGTGTGGCCGGCGTTGTGTCCGCCCTGATAGCGCGCGACGACGTCGAAACTCTCACAGAGAAGATCGACGATCTTCCCTTTTCCTTCGTCTCCCCACTGCGCACCGATGACCGCGACGTTTTGGACCTTGTCTCTCATGTCAGACGGCGCGGAGACTAGCACACCAGAGTGGCCCGTGGATTGTGGGGGCGGCGCGCGAACCGGCTCACGAATTGCTCGCTCCTCCCTGCAAGGTTATATTCGTCCGCGGAGGCCCCACATGGAAACCCAGAATCTCACCGCGATTCCTGAACCGATCTACGCGCCGGCGCCGGTCACGGCCGAGCAGTTCGTGGACGGCATTCGCCGGTTGTCGGAGGGGCTGATCACGAAGCAGAAGATCTACGACTATCTGATTGCGTATCAGATTCGCGCGGACGAGCTCGAACGCTACAAGCAGTGGGAGCCGAATCGCCACACGCGCAACAAGATCTTTCGCAACGACATGATCGAGGTGATGCTGCTCTGCTGGCCGATCGGCGCCGTCACTCCTCTCCATACGCACAACGGACAGCTCGGCTGGATGACGATGCTCGAGGGGAAGCTGCTCGTCGAGAATTACCGCAAGATCGGCTGCAATCGACCCGAAAACCAGCAGGTCGTCGGCATCGACTGTCTCGCCGGTGCGACCGAGATCGACATGGAGCGCCTCCACGACGAGTTCGCCGTTCCAGGCGGGCCGCTCAATACGGTCGACAAAACACAGACCATTCATCGCATCCGCAATCTCGCCGAATGGAACGAGCGCGCCGTCAGCATGCACGTCTATTCACTGCCGATCGATTCGTGCGTCGTCTTCGACATGGAATCGCAGCGCTGTTACCGGCGCGATCTGAAGTACGACAACGAGTAGTGGGGCGTTGGGCGTTAGGCGTTTGGGGTTCTGCGCGTCCAGGCCACGCACCCCGAACGCCTGAGCGCGAATTCACGCGCCCCGCGGCTTTCGCGACACTCCCCAAACGCCCACCGCCCAACGCCCGGATACCGCACCGCGGCATCCGATATGATCCCTCCATGACACTCCTCTCCACTCTCTCGCTCGAGCTCGATCAGATGACGTCCGCCGGCACGATGAAGCGTGAGCTGGCGCTCAAGGGGCCGCAGGGGCCTGTCGTCGACGTCGAGGGCGTCGGCGAGGTGATCATGCTCACCTCGAACAATTACCTCGGCCTCGCCGATCATCCGCAGATCCTGGAGGCGGCGGAGAAGGCCGAGCGCGATTACGGTTACGGCCTCGCCTCGGTGCGCTTCATCTGCGGCACGCAGACCATCCATCGCGAGCTCGAACAGCGCATCGCGGCCTTCCTCGGCACCGAAGACACGATCCTCTATGGCTCCGCCTGGAACGCGAACGGCGGCCTCTTCCCGACCGTCGTCACGGAACAGGACGCGATCATTTCCGACGAGCTGAATCACGCCTCGATCATCGATGGGATCCGCCTCGCCAAGTCGCGCAAGGAGCGCTACAAGAACTGCGACATGGCCGACCTGCGCCGCGCGCTCGAAGCGACGCGCGACGCGCGCAACAAGATCGTGATGACCGACGGCGTCTTTTCGATGGAAGGCTCGCTCGCGCCGCTGCGGGAGATGGTGGAGCTCTGCCGCGAGTTCGGCGCGTTCCTGGTCGTCGACGATTCGCACGCGACTGGCGTCCTCGGCGCGACCGGCCGTGGCACCGGCGAGGAGCTCGGGGTTTTCGGCCAGATCGACGCGTACACCTCGACGCTTGGCAAAGCGCTCGGCGGTTCGCACGGCGGCTTCACGACCGGTCCGCGCGTGCTGGTCGAGTACCTGCGCCAGAAATCGCGGCCGTATCTCTTCTCGAACACGCTGCCGCCGGCGGTGGTCCTCGGTTCGCTCGCGGCGCTCGATCTCATCGAGAAAGACAACACGCTCATCCAGCGCCTGCACGACAACACCCGCTACTTCCGCGAGCAGCTGACCGCGCGCGGCGTGCGCGTGCGCGAGGGAAATCATCCGATCGTGCCGATCATCATCGGCGACACGGCGAAGGCGATTGCGATGTCG
>DASVUA010001002.1:0-6953 GCA_036387295.1 Thermoanaerobaculia bacterium
CCGCTTGCGGCGAGCCGATTAGATTGACCAGCGTCTCGTTCGCGAATTCGTCAGCGATCGTTGCGTGCTCGCGCGACAGCGGTCCCCGCTCCAGCGGCCGCACCACTTCCGCCACCAGCTCGTCGAAGCGCGTGACGCCGTGCAGGTGATCGACGACGCGCGCGTCGAGCCGCAACGGCCGCGCCGCCAAGGCCATCGCCGGCTGCGGCGCCGCTTCGAGATGCACGAGGCCCCAACGCCGCAACGCACCTTCGCTGCTGAGATCAAACGCGCCGAACAACGGCGCCGCAAGATGCGCCGAAACGTAGCGCCGCGAGGCGTCGTCGTGCAGGTAGCCAAACAACTGCTCGAACGCGGGATCGAGCTCCGCTGCGAACAGCAGCATCACCACATCGCGCTCGCTCCGCGTCAGCGCGAACGCGTCCGCGAGCGCATCGAGCGTCGTCGCATGCAGCGCAAGCTCGCGCTCCACTTCTTCCAGCTCGAAGGCGTTCGCGGCGTCAACCGCATCGGCCGCCGATTCGCCGGTCAGAATGCGATCGACCTCGGCGTCGGTGATCGCCACGCCGCCAACGTCTTCGCCCTCCGCCGCCTGTCGCCACGTCGCGCGCAAGGCGTTCACGCGATGGCGCACCAGCAGGCGCATGCGACGCAATTCGAGCGCGTACGGCGTGGCGAGCGTGGCGACGGTCATGGAATCACCAGCACTTTTTCGTCGAGCGATTCCGCGCCGTTGACGCGGACGCGCACGAGGTAATTGCCGGCCGCGAGCGGCGGCAGATCGAGCTCGATCTGCGCCGCGCTTTCGCTCGTGTAGCTCTTCACGACCTCGTTGCCGATGATGGTCAGGCTGTCGAGCGTTTCGTTCCACAGCCGCGTGCCGTCGACTGTCAGCGCGTTTCCGTTCAGCGTCAGCGCGGAGACCTCGGGGACGATGACGAATGCCGCCACGTTCGACGTGAAGCCGCGATGCGGCGTCTCCGGCTCGCCGAGCAGCAGATCGTTCTGCACCACCACGCGCGTCGCGCCAGGCTGCAGCGCGGCGTCGTCCGGAATCGTGACCTCGATCCGCTCCGGCGTGATGCTGGTCATCGCCGCGAGAACGTCCTCTCCGAGGAGGACGCGCAGACCGTTTGCCGTGAAATCGCGGCCGCGCAGCACGAGGCGATCGCCGATGCGCGCGTACGCCACGCGCCGCTCGCGATTCTGCGGGTCGTCGTGACGGATCACACGCACCTCGTCGATGCGCGGCGCGCGAAACGTGACCGCCTTGATGCGCGGCCCGCCCACCGGCGGCTCGCCCACCGCGCGCGGAAATTTGCGCGGCTGCAGATTCTCGATCTGCACGACCGAGACGAGATACGACACCGACAAGCGCATCGGCTTCGTGGTCGCGGACCAGACCTTGGTCAGCTCTTCGAGCGAGAGCGGTTCGAGATACAGCTTGATGTGCTCGATCTCGTTACGGATCGCGGTGTCGAGATTCGTTCCGAGAATCACCGAGTGCGAATGCAGCACACGCATCGCATCGCCGAGGAGCTGCTGCGTTTCGAGCTCCTCCTCGGCGTCGCCGCCGTACGCCGTCATCAGGTAATGCAGATCGAGCGAAAGCGGCGGACGGCCGTATGCGCCCGCATGGCCGCGGCCCGGGAGATCCATGTTTTTCAGGGCCGCGTTCTCTTCGACCTTGTAGAGAAAGAGATTCACACGCTTGCCGGTGATGCCGGTGACATCGACGTCCGGCGCGGCGATCGACACCGCGGCCTGCAGCTCCATCTCCGCATCGAGCAGATTGCGAATCGAGCTGCTGACGGCGGCGATCGCGCGAAAATCGCTCATCGCCAGGGATCCGGAAACGCGTAATTGCGCACCGCCGCGTAATCGTCAAAGTTCGACGGCGGCTCGGGCGCCTGTTGGATGAACGTCTGCTGCGGAGGTTGCGGCGGCGGTGGCGGAGCGGCGGCGCGAATCTCGATCGTGCCGATGTGAATCGCGAGCTCCTGTTGCGGCTCGCGCGCTTCGCGCTCCTGTTGCGGCGCGGGCAGTGGCGCGAGGACGAGCGTCCGCGGTTGCGCGATCGCCGGCTCATGCGTCGCTGTGGCAGCGGGCGTGTCGTGCCGTTCTTCGCGCGGCGCATCGCTCTCATCGCTGCCGGTCGTTTGCTGCTGCGCGATCTGCGTACGCGGTTCGACGATCGCACGCGGAGGAGCCGGTTCGGCACGCGCGATCGCAACGTCGTCCGGCCGCGGTGCGGGCTCGATCACCCGTTCCGTGTGCGTCTCGACGACGGTGTGTTCTTCGCGCACCGGTTCGACGACCGTGCGCGTTCGATCGAGCACGATCGGCTGCAGGACGACGGGCCGCGATTCTTCCGCTTCGTGCGCAGCTGCTGGCTGCGTCGCCATTTCGCGTTCGACGACCGTTTCGCGCGGCACTTCGATCGAAGGCTTCTGCGGCGCGACGACGAATTGCGCCGGCTGCGCCTCTTCGTGCTGCTCGGGGGCAGCCCCTTGTTCCACGACTGTTTCACGCTCGACGACCTGTGTGCGCGTGAGCGGCGCCGGGGATTCGGCGCGGGGCGGCACGACCGGCGGCGCCGCGGCCTCGTGCTCGTGAATGACGGTCTCTTCGCGCACGACGTTGAACTGCTCGATCACTTCCGGCGGCGCAGCGTGCGTCGTCTCCGGGATCGATTCTTCGCGCGCTTCGCGAACGCGCGGCGGCAGAGGGACGACAGCCCGCTCGCGCGCGGCGTCGCGGGCAACCGCAACGTCGCTGCTCTCCTCATCCGGCGCACTCTCCAGCGGCTCGGGACGCGGCAACTCGCGAGGCGCAGCGGCGGCGCTCAACGGCAGGCCGGCCGCGCGCAACACGAGGCTCTGCAGAAAGTCGCTCATCGCTTTCCTTTCGGCGCGAGCGATTCGGCGAGCAAGGCGAGATAGCGGCGGCGCCGCGTCGGCGTGAGCGCGAGAATGTCGGACTCGCTCCAGTGATAGTGCAGCGCGAGCTGATGCACGTCGCGGTCGAGCGCATCCCGATTCGCGGCGAGCTCGCCGAAGAAAAACGCCGCGGTGTCGAAGAGCGCCGTGAACGGGCGCTCGCATTTCGTGCACGTCAGTTCGAGCAGCAGTTCGGCCTGCGGATCGGCCTCGGCGATCCGCGCGGACAACAGGCGCGTATCGGTGTCCTTCGATGAGAGAACGCAGCGCTCGCGAATCAATCGCAGGGCCGCATCCACATCGCTCCGCGCGAGCTCCGCGGCGTCTTCGAGATCGGCGCCGTTCGGCAATCGGAAGCGAATTTCTTCGCCGTCGATCGTGAACGAGTGCACTTCCGTCGGCTCGCTCGACGGCGGCACGAGCAGCTCGGAGACGCGCAGCTCGAGATCCATCCGCTCGTCGCAGCCCTCACGCGGGCAGAGCAGCACGGACGTCAACGTCTCGCCGAACGTGGCGCGGCGGAGGTGCAGCAGAAGCGCCTCGCGGTCGCCGGCGGTGAGCGTGCGCGCCGATTCGAGCGACACCGGCGACTCCTCGCCGAGGCGTTCGAGACAGCGCGCGAGTGTCAGCGTCGTGCGGCGCGCGGGCGTGAGGCCTTCCGCCTCTTCCGCGAGGAACAGTTCGTCCTCGCCGCGAACAGGGCGGAGCAGCGCGTCGCGCTCGAGGGCCCCATTCCTCCACCGGCCGCCCGGCAGCGTGATCGGAATGGATCGGGTCATCGGGATCCGCCGATCGTTACGACGGCTCCGTGAAACTCGGCTCCGACGGCTCGGTCACATCGGTGTCGCGCTCCCACCCTTCGTTCTCGAGTTTGATGGTCTGGATCGCGACGGCGTTCGCGTTCGCGTCGAGATCGGGCAGCGCCTGATACTCCGACACCCAGCAGCGATAGATGCGGTACGAGAGCACCTTCTGCCCCGCCTCGTTGAACACGTCGACGATGATGTCTTTCCGAAAATCCTTGAGCGACACCTCGGAGTTCGAGCCGAAGTTCCAGACCTTGTTCGCCCACTGCTCGAAATCGACGTCGTGCGTCACTCCGCGCTCGAGGGTCACCGGTTCGTACTTTGTGCGCCCCGGCGATTTGCGTCCGCTGCTCGGATCGCCCCCTTCGCGGTGCTCGACCACTTCCGTCGTCCGCTTGAGCGCGCCGACTTTGCTGATGCCGGCGACGTAGCGGCCGTCCCACTTCACCCGGAACTTGAAGTTCTTGTACGGGTCGAAGCGCTGTGCATTCACGCTGAATTGCGCCATGAGCGATCTCTCCTTACACCGCGACCTGGCCGGCCATCTGCTGGATGCGGATGACCACGAACTCGGCGGGCTTGAGCGGCGCAAAGCCGACCACGACGTTCACGATGCCGAGGTTGATGTCGTTCTGGGTGGTGGTGTCCTTGTCGCACTTGACGAAATACGCCTCGCGCGGCGAGCTCCCCTGAAACGCACCCTGCCGAAACAGGTTGTGCAGGAACGCGCCGATATTGAGGCGGATCTGCGACCAGAGCGGCTCGTCGTTCGGCTCGAAGACCACCCACTGCGTTCCGCGATAGAGACTTTCTTCGAGAAAAAGCGCGAGACGGCGCACCGGGATGTACTTCCATTCGGACGCCTGTACGTCCGCCCCTTCGAGCGTGCGCGCGCCCCAGACCACCTGTCCGTGCACCGGAAACGTGCGCAAGGCATTGAGGCCGAGCGGATTGATGATGCCGTTCTGCAGATCGGTCATCTTCACCGTCAGCTCGCGCACGCCGCGCATCACGGCGTCGGTGCCGGCGGGCGCCTTCCAGACGCCGCGCGTGTTGTCGGTGCGCGCGTAAATGCCGGCGATGATTCCGCAGGGAGCGAATTCCTCGAGGCGGTTCTCGCGAAGCGGATCGGCCACGCGCACGCGCGGAAAGTACGCCGCGACGTTTCGCGAGCGGGCCATGAACGCGTCGACGTCTGCGGCTGCCGCGGCGACGTCGGTCCAGCTGTTCGGCGGATCGGCGATGAACATGGCGCGCCGTTTCGCACAGTACGCCGCGGCCGCGTCGCGAACGGCCGCGTCGATGTCGGTCTCGCGATCGATCGGCGGCACGCAGAGAAGGTTCAGCAGGTCCGCCTGATCGAGCGCCGCGATGCCGGCGATCAGATTCGCCGGCGTCACGGCGTTGCCGTTCGTCGCCTGGACCGCGGGGAGCGCATCGGGTGCCTGGGGCGTGCCCACCACATCCGGCTCCGTGCCGACGTTCCCCTGCACCCGCACGAGCTGCGATTGCCGGGCGAGCACGCTGGTGACGAAGCGCGGCGAAGCCGGGAGGACGGAAAGATTGCGGAACTTTTCGACGAACCGCACTTCGTCGGTCGTGCCGGGAACCAGCTCTTCGACGGTGAGATTGAATTCGTTGACGTCGTTCGGATCTTTGGTCGCGTGATCGACGGAAATGCGGAGCTGCGCGCCCCACGCGCCGGCGTTCGCCGAAACGAGCACCAGGTCGCCCACGCCGGCCTTCAGCGTGAACGTCGCGCTCTCGGCGCCGTTCTCCACCCGCACGATCAGCGCGTCGACGCCGCCGTTGAGGAAGTACTGCTGCACGGCGTAGCTCATCGTGCTGTCTTCCCAGAGGCCGCCGAATGCGCGTTCGTATTCGGCGAAGCTCTGGATGCGCACCGGCTCGAGCACTTTGCCCCGCAGCGCACGGCCGACGAACGCGGTAATCGACGTCGCCACGCCGGTGATGGTCCGGACGCCGCTCGGCACTTCTTCGATGTAGACGCCGGGATAAGTGAGTGCAGTAGGCATGGTCGTCTCTCCTCAACGCCTGGGCGTCATGGCTCCTCGTCGGGTCCTGGCTGCGGTTGCGGTTGTGGTTGCGGTTGCGGCTGTGGCTGTGGCTGTGGCTGCGGCTGTGGCTGTGGCTGCGGTTGTTGTTGCTGCTGCGGTGGCGGCGTGGCGTCGCGGCCGACGAAGATCGTGATCGTGGCGTCGGCGCCGCTGCCGTTCTTGAAGGTGAGCTGCTTCGGAAGGGCCGCCAGAATGCCGACCGCGCCGCCGCTGAGGAGGACGGCGTTCTTCAGTCCGACGTTGCCGCCGCCGTTCGCGAACGTGACCGCATCGCTCGCCGGCTTGGACTTCACCAGCAGCAGCTTGACGGAGCCGGCCTGCGCGCCCGGCTGGACGTCGACGACCGTGGTGGCGTTTGCATCGAGGCCGGGCACGAGCACCTCGATGCTGTCGTACGCCTCGACGTCCACCGCGTCATTGAAATTGAGGCGCGGACCGCCCGCGACCTGAATGTCGACCGTGTACTTGATCCACGTCATACACCACCTCCGACGCGCTTGCTGTTGATGAACCGAAGGGAGGATTGTCGGGCGTGGCCGGCACGACCTCAATCGAGATTCATTGGTGTTTCCGGCTATTCGTTGGTCGATTCGGCCGTCGCGTGTGTGGTGTCGCGCGGCGCGTTTTCTTCGCCGCGCCAGGCGAGGCGGTAGACCTTCGGCGAGACGCCGAACGTCCGCTTGAATGCATGGTTGAAATTCGAGGTGTCGCGAAAACCGGCCGCATACGCGATTTGCGCGACACGCTCCTCAGTGGTCGCGAGCAGCTCGGCGGCATGACGCAGCCGGTGTTCCTGAATGAACGCGCGAATCGACAGCTGCGTCGATTCCCTGAAGAGATGCGTCAGGCGTGACGACGAAAGCCCCACCCGCGCGGCAATCTCCTCGAGCCGTCCAGGCTCTTTCCATTCATTGCGAAGAAAGTCGACCGTTGTAGCGATCCTGCGATCGATGGCGCACCTCAATTAGCGATTTTGACCAGGGTTAAAGAAGGAGTGACTGAAAAGCGTCTTTCCCTACCCCGCGTCATCGCGAATGGTTCTTTGGTGGAGCGGATGACGCGTGTGTTCAACGCGTTTTCATGCAACGCACACGGCCGACGGGCCGCGTGTCGTCTCTCGCGCATCCTCC
>DASVUA010001003.1:0-2087 GCA_036387295.1 Thermoanaerobaculia bacterium
GAAGATCGTGGCCGACGGCTGGATCGCGGAGGTGCGGGTTCCGTATTCGCAGCTCCGCTTTCCGGACAAAGACGTGCACGTGTGGGGACTGAACATCACGCGCCGCACGGTGCGCAACAACGAATGGGTGCGCATCGTCAACACGCGCAAAGGGGAGACGGGATTCGTCTCGCACTTTGCCGACATCACCGGCCTCGAAGGCATCCGGCGCGGACGCTCGCTCGAGCTCGTGCCGTACCTCGTCGGGCGTTCCGACATCCGCACCCGGTTCGATGAAGCGAATCCATTGCTCGAAAAGGGCGAACAGCGCGTCGACGGCGGCGTCGACGTGAAGTACGCGCTGACGCCGAGCCTCACGCTCACCGGCACGGTCAATCCCGATTTCGGTCAGGTGGAGGTCGATCCGGCGGTCGTGAACCTGAGCGACTTCGAAACGTTCTATCCGGAACGGCGGCCGTTCTTCACCGAAGGGCTGAACGTGTTCCGCTTCAACGACACGCCGGCGCCGTCGCACTTTAATTTCTTCAATGCGCCGAGCCTCTTCTACACGCGGCGCGTCGGACGTGCGCCGCAGCGGTTTCCCAACGGCGCCGACTACGCCGTCGGCCCGACCGACACGACGATTCTCGGCGCGGCTAAAGTCACCGGCACGCTCCCCGGCGGCTGGTCGATCGGCGTGCTGAACGCGCTCACCGGCGCCGAGCATGCGCGCTACGTCGACGGCCTGGTCTCAGGGCGGCAGCAGATCGAGCCGATGACGAACTACTTCGTCGCGCGGACGACCAAGCAGCTCGGCAACGCCTCGCGCGTCGGCGCGATGTTCACCAGCGTCAATCGCGATACCGATGAGCTCTCGTCGCTGCGCGACGCGGCGTACACGGGCGGCATCGACGCGTACACCAGCTTCTTCAACAAGAGCTGGGTGCTCGAAGGAAGCGCGGTCGGCTCGCGCGTCACCGGCAGCAGCGAAGCGATCGCGCTGACGCAGCGTTCGTCGACGCGCTACTTTCAACGTCCCGATGCGGGGCACATCAAACTCGACCCGACCCGAACGTCACTCTCCGGCTGGGGCGGCCGTGCGATGCTCTCGAAATCGACCGGCGTCTGGCGCCCGAACGTGCAGGTGCACGCGTATTCGCCGGGATACGAAACCAACGATACCGGTTTCATGCAGCGCACCGACATCATCTCCGGCCACGCGCTGATGCAGTACGTCAATCAGACGCCGACGAAACGCTTCCGCGAAAAGACGGCCTGGTTCGGCACCTGGCAGAACCGCAACTTCGACGGCGACACGACCGAGCGGGGCGTCTTCATCGACGCCTCGGCTACGTTCGCGAACTACTGGAATGCCGGCGCGTCGCTGTTCGTGACGGCCGGCAGCTTTTCGGATCGTCTGACGCGCGGCGGCCCGCTCGTCCGCACGCCGAGCGGCTGGAGCTCCGACCTTTCGTTCGGAAGCGACCGGCGGAAGCCGTTCTTCTTCGAGGTGAACAGCCATCTCGAAGGAGGAGCGGACGATTCGTACTCGCGCTCGATCGGGATCGAGCTGACGGCGCGTCCCGCCTCGAACCTGCAGTTGAGCGTCGAGCCGTATTACTCGGCGTCGCACGACGCCACGGCGTACGTGACGGCGTTCGACGATGCGGGGGCGAGCGCCACGTTCGGCCGCCGCTACGTTTTCGGCGAGCTCGAGCAGCGCGCGTTCGAGCTCGGCACCCGCGCCGACTGGACGATCAATCCGAACCTGTCGTTCCAGCTCTACCTGCAGCCGTTCGTCGCCGCCGGCGACTATCACGACTACCGGTCGCTCGCCGCGCCGCGCACGCGCGATTACGAGCGCTACTCCGGCGACGTCGGCAATCCCGATTTCAACTTCCGCAGCGTGCGCGGCAGCGCGGTGGCGCGGTGGGAGTTCCGTCCCGGCTCGGCGTTGTACGTCGTCTGGAGCGAGAACCGGGCAGACGTCGTCCCGCTCGGCGACTTCCGGTTCAACCGCGATCTGCGCGCGATCTCGACCGCACCGTCGCACGACGTGTTTCTCGTGAAGTTGTCGTACTGGCTCCCCATGTGACGAGGCGAATCTG
>DASVUA010001004.1:0-3548 GCA_036387295.1 Thermoanaerobaculia bacterium
GCCGTGACGTTCCTGGCCATCCGCCATGCGCGCGGATGGGAGACGTTCGCGCTCGCGGCGCTGGTCATCGCGGCGACGATCTTCTGGAGCGCGCACCTCATCATCCAGTCCATTCGCGAGCTGCACGACGACCTCGGCAACGCGTTGCGTGCCACGCGCGACGGCGATCACAGTCTGCGCCTCGTCGTGCGCGGCGACCGTGAAGTGGCGGAGCTGAAGCGGCTGTACAACGAGCTCGCCGACGCCGTGCGCGCAGATCGCCAGGACATTCACAACAAAGAGATCCTGCTCGATACGATCCTGCAGCGCACGCCCATCGCGGTCGTGCTGCTGAACGGAGCGCAGCGGGTGATTTACTCGAACGGCGCGGCTCGCGAGCTGCTGGCGAACGGGGCGCGCCTCGACGGACGAACGCTCGACGAGATCTCCGCGGCGGTGAACGCGTCGCTGCGCGATGCGCTGGCCGGCGCCGCGGACGCGATCTTCAATGTGGGCGACGAAACGTTTCACCTCACGCAACGCATCTTCCGCCTCAATACGCAGGAGCACCGGCTGCTGCTCGTCGAACGGCTCACGCCGGAGCTGCGCCGGCAGGAAGTGGCGGTGTGGAAGAAGGCGATCCGGATCATCAATCACGAGATCAACAACACCGTTGCGCCGATCAGCTCTCTGTTTCATTCGGCGCGCGTCGCGCAGGAGAAGCCGCAGCATCAACATCGCCTCGGCGAGATCTACGAATTGATCGAAGAGCGGCTCACGCATCTCCGCGCGTTCCTCGAAGGCTACGCGCAGTTCGCGCGGCTGCCCGAGCCGCGCAAGGAACGGACGGCGTGGAGCGCCGTGCTGGCCGAGGCGCAGGCGCTGTATCCGTTCACCATCGAAGGAACGCCCGCGCTGGCCGCGCAGATCGATCCGGCGCAGATGCAGCAGGTGCTGATCAACCTCGTGAAGAACGCGCACGAATCGGGATCCGACGAAGTCGTCGTATCGATCCAGCGCGCCGGCGACGATTGCGTCCTGCGCGTCCTCGATCGCGGCCGCGGGATGCCGGACGAGGTAATGCGCCAGGCGCTCGTGCCGTTCTACACCACGAAACCGGCAGGCTCAGGCCTCGGCCTCCCACTCTGCAACGAGATCATCGAAGCGCACGGAGGCCACATGCGTCTCTCCGCCCGCGAGGGCGGAGGCACGGTGGTGACGTGCTGGCTGCCCATGTGAGGGAGCACGGATGTTCAGTGGAGCGGCGGGCTTCAGCCCGCCGAGCAATCGTCGGCGGGCTAAAGCCCGCCGCTCCACAAGAAGAAGCTCTTCCGGCGAAAAGCGCGTTTGATCTGAACGCACGGACTGGTGGAGCGGCGGGCTCTTAGCCCGCCGAGCATCGATTGTTCGACAGGCTAAGAGCCTGTCGCTCCACCAGTACGACTCTTATGTTTTTCGCTTGAATTTGCCGGTGGCGAGCAGGGCTGGGAGCAGGGTGATGGAGGCGAGGCAGCTGAGGGCGATGCCGACGACGGAGGCGTAGCCGATCGAGCGGACGCCGGGGTAGTGGGAGATGGCGAACGACGCGAATCCCACGATCGACATCAACGCCGCGAGCACGACGGCGCGGCCGGTTTCGCTCGCGTTGTGCGGGAAGTCTTCCGGCGATTCGTCGTAACGCTCGAGCATGTAGACCGCGTAGTCCGTGGCCGTGCCGACGAGCATCAGTCCGACGAATACGTTCATGAAGTTGAAGTCGAGGCCGAACGTCGCCATGAAGCCGAGCATGCAGGTGCAGCCGGCGATGAATGGCACCCAGACAAAGCAGGCGCGCGTGAACGAGCGGAAGCCGATCCAGAGCAACGCGAAGACGAGCACGACGCCGAGGGTCGTGGCGCGGACGGCGTCGGCACGAGTGATCTCGCGCAGCGTCTGCGAAACGAGATTCACGCCGGTCAGTACGCCTTCCGGATGGCGTTTGCGAAAGTTCTGTAATTCGTCCGGCAGGAACTTCGGCCAGGTGCCGGTGGTCGGGTAGACGTAGACGATCGACATGTACCCGCCGGGTGTTTTCTTGATGAAACGCTGCACGCTCTCCGCGAGTCCGAGCGTTTCGAGCGTCTTCATCGTCACCGGCTCGCGCGCCGCCAGCGCCTCGCCGAACAGGGGGAGGAAGCGGTCGTACGCATTGGGGCGGAACCCATTGTCGACCAGCGCCTGACGCAGCGTCGCTTCGATCCGCGCGTACGAGAACTCGCCGCCCGCGCCTTGCTGCAGCCGCGCAATGACGCGGTTCTGTTGCGCTTCGCTGGGGAGAAACGTGGTGATCGATTCGTACGAGCCGATGACGCGCTTCGCCGCGATCGCTTCGAGATCCGGCATCGCCGCCTCGGTTTTTTCGATCGCCTCGGACGCCGTCTTCGCGCGCACGCCGTACATCATGAATTCGAACGACTGTCCGAACTTCTTCGTCACGACTTCCTGCAGGCGAATGCCTTCGTTGCCTTTCGAGCGGAGGTTCTGCAACTGATCGCTGAAGCGGATCCCTGTTGCGGCGACGCCTGTGATCGCGACGATGATGATCCACGCGACGATCACCCGCTTCGGGTGCTTGAGGCTCGCGCGCACGACGCGGCCGGAGCCGAATGCGTGGACGTACAGTTTGCGTTTCGCACCGCGGCGCCGTTCGATCAGCACCAGCACCGCCGGAAAGACGAAGACGACGCAGAGCAGGAAGACCATGATCCCGCTGCCGGTGAGGAAGCCGAGCTCCGTCATCCCGCGGAAATCGGTGGCGAGAAACGCGTAGAACGTGGCCGCGGTGGTGAGCGCGCCGACCACGACGCCGGGCAGTCCGCGGCGGATCACGGTACGAACCGCGTCGGTCACTTCCGCGCCACGATTCCGCTCGTCGACGTACCGCTCGTACAGCACGGTCATGAAGTCGACGCCGAGGCCGGCCAGCAGTGCCGCGAAGCCCGTGCTCGCGGCCGAAAGCGTTCCGTAGACCGCCGCGCCGATGCCGAACGTGATGATGATGGCCGCTCCCATCGGAACCGCGGCGTACAGCAATGCGGAAGGGCGGCGATACGCATAGAGGTAGATCAGCAGGATGCCGAGGACCGAGCTGATGCTGTTGATGGTCATGTCGCGGCGGATGATCTTTTCGTCCGCGGCGGCGATGGCGTACCCGCCGGTGTAGCCGATCTTCGGGAGCCCCAGGTTCGGATTCGAAGCGCGGAATTGCGCCGTTGCTTTCGCCACGATCGCGCGCGTTTCGTTCATCACCGAGCGGCTGAACGGCAGCTCCTGGGCGGCCTTTTTCGGCCGCGCGACGATGATCGCCGCGCTGTGATCGGCCGAAACGTAATAGCCGCTGGAGAAATCGACTTTCATCCCGCCGCCGGCGCGGCGGAGTTTTTCGAGATAGATCGGCAGGAGGTTGAACGGATCGACCTGCACGATCTGCTTCACGACCGACGATTGCGGCGTCTGCAGCAGCGTGCGGCTGCGCTCCACCGAGGCGCGGATGTTCTCGTCGGTGAGCTTCTGCGCGACCTGCTCGAGCT
>DASVUA010001005.1:0-2387 GCA_036387295.1 Thermoanaerobaculia bacterium
GCCGGAAGCTCCCATCGCGTGGCCGTGCATCGATTTGGTCGAGCTCACCGGCGGCGCGGCGGCACCTGCGACCGTGCGGATCGCTTCTGTTTCGATGCGGTCGTTGGCGCGTGTGCCGGTGCCGTGCGCGTTGATGTAATCGACGGCATTGAGCCGCGCATCCGCGAGTGCGAGGCGCATGGCGCGCGCGGCACCATCGGCCGACGGATCGGTAACGTGACCGGCATCGCTCGTGGCGCCGAAGCCGAGGATCTCACCGATGATTTCTGCCCCGCGGCGGCGCGCGTTTTCGTACGACTCGAGCACGAGCACGGCCGCTCCTTCGGCGAGCACGAGGCCGTTGCGGTCGGCGCTGAACGGGCGGCAGGCCTGGTCCGGATGCTCGTTGTCGACGGCCAGCACGCGGAGCGATTCCCACGCGCGGATGATCCCGCGCGCAAGCGGCGCATCGGCTCCTCCGGCGTACACCGCCTCCACCTGTCCGGCACGGATGGCCTGCGCGGCGAGACCGATCGCGTGTGCGCTGGAGGCGCACGCCGAGACGACCGCATACGACACGCCTTTCGCCTGCAGGCGGGTGGCGATGGCGGAGGCGGCGGCGTTGTACATCGAATTCGGGATGCCGAGAGGATGCGGGCGAAGATTTTCGCCGTAGAGGCGCTGGTAATTTGCGTCGAGCGTTTCGGCGCCGCCCAGGCCTGTGCCGATGAGGACCCCGACGCGCTCCGGTTCGAGGCCGAGGTCGCCTGCCTGCGCCGCCGCTTCTTCCGCTGCGATGAGCGCGAGGCGGGTGAAGCGGTCATGGCCGCGGTGGTCGGGCAGCTCGTCCGCGATTTCGCCGCCGATGCGGCACGCGAGGGTGGCGGTGTCGATGTGCGTGAGAGCGCGAATCCCGCTGCGCCCGCCGCGCAGCGCTTCCCGATTTGCGGCCGCGCCGCGGCCGAGAGGCGAAACGATGCCGAGGCCCGTGATGACGACGCGGATCACGTCGTTCGTTTCTTCACGATTTCGACCAGGTCGCCGAAGGTGCGGATGGCCCGCGTCTCGTTGTCGGGAATCGAGATGCCGAATTGTTCCTCGATGGCAAAGAGAATCGTCAGCTGATCGAGGGAGTCGATGCCGGCGTCAGCGAGGGCCGTTTCGCGCAGCATCGCCACGCCCGCGGTCCCTTTTTCCTGCTGCACGATGGCGATCAGTTTCTCCTCGACTTCGCTCTCGGTCATCGCCATGATCATACAGCCGCGCGCGCGGCCGAAGGGCATTCCGGACATCCGTCATCCACGCTCGCTGCCCGGTGCGGCAATGTAGGGAAATGACGGCACGCGGTGTGCTGCGATTCTCCGCGGGATGAACCCGCAACGATGACGAAACGCGACGATCAGCACCTGACCGCTACGGGCGATGAGCTTGCGCTCCTCGTCGACGCGGTCGAGGACTACGCGATCTTTCTCATGAGCCCGGACGGAGAGATCCGCTCCTGGAACCGCGGCGCGTCCCGGATCATGGGCTACGACGAGAGCGAAGTCGTCGGGCGGCATTTTTCCCTTTTCTACCATCCGGACGATCCCAAGCCGCAGCGCGAGCTGGAAGCCGCCCGTCGCGACGGGCGCGTCGAAGACGAAGGCTGGCGAATCCGGAAGGGGGGAACCCGCTTCTGGGCGAACACCGTGATCACGCTGCTGCGCAATCCTGATGGCAGCATCAAAGGCTTCGCGAAGGTGACGCGCGACATGTCGGCGCGCCGCGAGGCGGAAGAGCAGCTCCGGCAAAGCACCGAAATCTTCCAGCTGCTCGTCTCCTCGGTCCGCGATTACGCCATCTTCATGCTCGATCCCGACGGCCGCGTCGCCACCTGGAACGAGGGAGCACAGAGGATCAAGGGCTACACGCCCGACGAGATCATCGGGCGGCATTTCTCCTCGTTTTACGGTGAGGAAGACCTCCTCGACGGCAAGCCGGAGCGGGAGCTCCGCATCGCTCGCGCGGAGGGGGCCGTCGAGGACGAAGGCTGGCGCATCCGCAAGGACGGGACGCGCTTCTGGGCGAACGTCGTCATCACCGCCGTCTACGACGCGCAGCGGAACTTGCGCGGCTTCGCGAAGGTCACCCGCGACATTACGGAACGGAAGCACGCCGCGGAAACCCAGCAGGCGCTCCTCGAACAACGTGAAGCGCGGCTGCAGGCGGAAGAAGAGCGCCGCCGCGCCGAAGCATCGTACCGGGTCGCACAGGAAGCGAATCGGGCCAAGGACGAGTTCCTGATGACGCTCTCGCACGAGCTGCGCACACCGATGACGGCGATCCTCGGATGGGCGCGCATGCTGCCGACGATGGCGCCCGAGGATCCGATGTTCCGGGAAGCGGTCGGCGCGATCGCGAGCGGCGCG
>DASVUA010001006.1:0-5849 GCA_036387295.1 Thermoanaerobaculia bacterium
GCATCCATTTGACGACCGCTTCGCGCAATTCGTCGTCGCCGCGAAACACCGCCACCGCCTCACTGCTTCGCTTCGCTTCGCCGCGATAGAGACCCTCGACGCCGCTCTTTCGTTCGAGGAAGGCGTTCAACTTCAGCTGCAATTCGCCGACCGACGACACAATCATGGCCAGCCGCTGCTCCATCGGCTCGCGTCCGGCCTGCAATGTGTAAGCGGCGTCCGCGAGATCGCCCTCGCGCAGTTCGCCGCGCGCGATCGCCTGCAAGAGCTGCGTGGCCTGCTCATCGAGCCGCTCGCCGTCGCGCGCGGACAACACCACCGCCACCGGACCGGGTGTCGCGTTTTCCCTGCGCGTGCCGCGGTACTCCTCCACGACGACGTGTGCGTTCACGCCGCCGAAGCCGAACGAGCTGACGCCCGCGCGCAGCGGGCCTTCGCGGCCGTCCGCATCTTTTGCCGGCGTCCATGCGCGCGACTCCTGCACGACATAGAACGGACTCGCGTCCAGCTGGATGTACGGGTTCACCTCGTCGCAATGCAGCGTCGGAACGAGCGTCCTGTGCTTCATCTGCAGCAGCACTTTGATGAGGCCTGCCATGCCGGCGGCGAGCTCCAGGTGCCCGATGTTGCTCTTGACCGATCCGATTCCGCAATACGCGGCATGCGGCGTTTCACCCGATTCTTCGTACAAGCCCTGGAACGCGCTCTTCAGACCGTTGACTTCGATCGGATCGCCGAGCGCGGTGCCGGTTCCATGCGCTTCGATGTAGGTCACGCTGCGCGGGCTCACGCCTGCGCGCCGATACGCGTCTTTGATCAGCTCCGCCTGCGCCTGTGGATTGGGCGCCGTCAGTGACTGCGCACGGCCGCCGTGATTTTCGGCGCTGCCTCGGATCAAGCCGTAAATCTGATCGCCGTCGCGCTCGGCCGCGCTGAGCTTCTTCAGCACGACCATCCCCACGCCTTCACCGCGCACATAGCCGTCGGCGTGGCTCGAGAACGTCTTGCATTTTCCGTCTTTCGCCAGCATCCCCGCTTTACTGAAGCTGATGTGCGCCGCGGGCGTCAGGAGCGTGTTCACGCCACCGACGAGCGCCATGTCGCATTCGCCGCTCATGATGGAACGGACGGCGCGATGCACCGCGACGAGCGAGCTCGAACAGGCCGTTTCGACCGGCTCGCTCGGGCCATGCAGATTGAGAAAATAGCTGAGGCGATTCGGGCCGACCGACGGCACGAGGCCGGCCGCACTGTAGCCTTCGATTCCGGTCCGGGTCTGCGCCAGGAGTCGTTCGCCGTACCCGGTATTGCCGGTGCCGACGAAAATGCCGGTGTGGCTGCCCCACAATTGTGCGGGCGCGTAGCCGGCATCTTCGAACGCTTTCCAGCCGTACATCATCGTCAGCCGCTGCTGAGGATCCATCAATTCGGCTTCCCGCGGCGAAATGCCGAAGAACAGCGGATCGAACTCCGCCACGCCATCCATGAAGGCGCCCCATTTCACGCTGCTCTTGTTTCCCTCGGCTTTTTCGTCGCCATAGAAGGCGCGCCAGTCCCAGCGGTCGGCCGGAATTTCCACAATGCTGTCCCGGCCGGCCTGGAGGTTTTCCCAGAATGCGTGCAGGTCTTCCGCGCCGGGAAAACGGCCGCTCATTCCGATGATCGCAATCGGCTCCGTATCGGCCGGTGTTGCGGCGCGCGGCGTGTCGACCGTCGTACGCTCGGCCGCTGTTGGGCGCGATGGATTTCTTCCTCGACGCGCCCTGCTCCGCGGCGCGGGAATCTCTTGTCTGGCCGCGCTGGGCATCGCTTCGGCATCGCTCGATGAAACCGTCGGTGGCGCTTCCGGCGCATTCGTAGCGTCCGCACCACCCAGGATTCTGGAGAGCGGTTCCCGATGCTCGTTTACGAGGTGGCGGGCGACGCTCTTGAGCGTCGCGTGCTCGAAAAACAGGGTGGGCATGAGTTTCAGCGCGAACGCCTGGTTCATGTGATTCGCGAAACCGGTCAGGCTGATCGAATCGAACCCGAATTCGCTGAGCTCCACATCGAGATCGATGTCGTCCGGCTTGACCTTCAACAATTCACACACGGCTCCGACCAGCCACTCCTCCACGCGCTCCACCAACCCTGCACCGCGCGCCGCCTGCACGACCGGCGCGGCAATCGGGGCAGTCCGTGCAGGCGCGGCTCGAGGACGCGCGACGGACAAGTGCTTCTGACGGATCACGCCGTCGCTTTCGGCGACGACGATCTGCTGCCCGAGCGCGTGCGCCGCGTGCGCCGGGAACCAGACGTGCCGGAATCCTTCTTCTTCCAAGACGCGCTTCCACCCGTCCGC
Source organism: Thermoanaerobaculia bacterium (assembly GCA_036387295.1). Taxonomy (GTDB): domain Bacteria; phylum Acidobacteriota; class Thermoanaerobaculia; order Gp7-AA8; family Gp7-AA8; genus QHVT01. The sequence continues at coordinate 2,342 of DASVUA010001006.1, forward strand.
GGTGAGGCCGGGGCTTCCCTCCATGCGCAGCTCGGCGTCTTCATACGCCCACCATCCCTCCAGCAATCCGAAGGTGAGATGGGTAAAGACGCTCGTCGTGCCGATCTCGTTCAGGACGAGCAACCCGTTTTCTTTCAGTGCGGCCTTCGCATTGCGGATCGTGTCGCGCATCCGCTTTGTGGCGTGCAATACGTTCGCGGCAAGAACGACGTCGTATGCGCCGCGCGCGATGCCCTGCTCATCGAGCCCTTTCTCCACGTCGAACACCGCGTACTGCAGATAATCGCGTCCTTTGCCGTAGGCCTGCTCGCCGTGCAGCAGAAACCATTTGGAGACGTCGCTGTAGCGATACTCCTCGACGTCCGCCCGGTCGCGATCGAGCGTCCGCAGGATTCCCTCACTGCTGCCGCCTGTGCCGGCGCCGAGCTCGAGAAACCGGAGTGCCAGAGGTCGAGGCCCATCCGCCTGCCTACTCCGTCGCGCTTCCACATACCGCGCGACGACGTTCGCCATCACACCGTTGAAGTAATCGGCGACATCGTTGTTCTTGTAAACGCCTTCGACGAGCTCCAGCGACGAATTGGGGAACATCACGTCGGTCGCACGCGTCCTGCCGCGCAGGATGTCCGCAAGATTCCGCAGCGTGACCTGCGCGAGCTGTGCCTGCGCCGAACTTTCATTGCGCTCCGCCGGTCCCGCGTTCCGCGCGTTCTCGTGCGGCAATGCTGCCGCGGTGACCGGCTGCCAGCGTCCGGCGGTTTCCTGCAGGCAGCCGTGCCCGGCCAGCATGCGCAGCGTGGCACTGAGCCAGCGTTCGTAATCGCCCGTGACTCCTGCCTCATGCTTCCACTCCGCCTCGGTCCACGCCCGCGGCTCGACGCCCGACGGCAGCATTTGCCGCAATGCGGACCATAGTGACGCCGCCAGCGCCGCCTCGAACTGACGCCGCTCGTTTTCCCATTGCGCCAGCGCATCATTCGATGCTTCGTCCGCGGCGACCGCGCTCGCCACAATGGGCGTCACAGCGGCCGCGGCGCGATGCGCGGCCAGCACATGTTCACCGGTGCGAAGGTCGAGCGCTCGCGATGCCTGTGCGCCTGTGGTGCGGATCATCGCCACTTGCTGCAACGGACTGGCGAGCAGCCGCTCGAGGCCGGCCATTCCTTCCTCCGGCTCGATGGAGCCGACGCCGAGTTGCGCCATCCGCTCCTGATAGCCGGCGCTCGCGACTACGCCGAGGCTTCCCCAGTAGCCCCAGTTCATCACCTTCACCGCGGAATCGGATTGTGTCGACTGCCACGCCGCGAACGCGTCCGCGAACGTGCAGCCCGCCGCATAGTTGCTCTGTCCCGGCGCCTTGAAGAACGTCTGGATCGACGAAAAGTAGAGGATGAAGTCGAGCGGGTCGCGCCCGAATACCTCCGCGGTCCGGACGGCGATGTCAACCTTGGCCGCGAGACCGGCGCGAAACTGCTCCTCTCCCATGTTGGCGAGGCTCTTGTCCGCCAGCACGATCGCGGAATGAATGATGCCGTTGATGCGGCCGTGGCGCCCGTGAACTTCTGTACGGATGCGCTCCAGGTCAGTCCGGCTGCGCGCGTCGGCCGCGAAATAGAGCGGCGGCTGACCGCCAATGCCGGCCAGGCGCTCGATTTTCGCGTCAATGGCGGCGTCTTGGTCGCGCCGCCCGATCCACACCACACGCGCGTCATAAGTCCGGATCAGGTATTCGCTGAATGCTTCGCCGACGCCACCCGCCCCGCCGATGACGACATACACTCCTTCGCGTGCGAACGCCGGTGTGGCAGTCCGCTCGTCGAGAATGCATTGCACAAGCGCACGCCGGAACCACTGTCCTTCCCGGTACGCCCAACCTTCACCGCGCGCATCGCCGCGCAATTGGAGGATTTCGCCCCATGGCCACGCGGTGCCGGCCACGTCGATCAGGCGCACGTTCCAGTTCGCATACTCCTTGGCCATTGAGCCAACCAGCCCGTTCACGCTGCTGTGCGCGACGTCGATCGTCTCCGCGGCGCGTGCGCCGATCTGCTCGGTGCCATTGAGGATCACCGTCCAGTCGAGCGCCGCCGCGCCATAGCCTTCCTGCAGCAATGCTTTGATCAGACGAAATCCGAGCAACACCCCTTCGTCCTGTGCATCGATGATGTCGTCGACGCCGGTGCGATCCTTCGCGGCCGGGAGGATCCACAGCAGATGGTCGACTGTGTCGCCCTCGCTCAACATCGCAGCGATATCGTCAGTCGAGGTGCGCGCGTCGACCTTCAGAAACTCGGCCGCGGCACATTCCTGCCGCAGAACGCGGTGTTGTACTTCGTTGCCGCCGATCACCACCAGCCGCTGGCCGGGTGCAGGGCGCACCTCGCCGAAATCGGGCGTCACCGCTTCCCAAACCGGCGCGAGCGTCAGAAGGCCCACTGGCAATTCGTTCGAGGGAAGGGCGGCGGGAGTTGCGTCGGATGGTCTGCTCGCCGTCGCTCCTGCCATGGCCCGCGTTGCGAAGCCGCGCAGCTCCACACAGACGCGGCCGTCCACATCACACAGATCGATGTCGAGCTTGACCACGCGATCGCCGGCCTCGCTGCCGGCTGCATAGCGAGCCCACGCACGCATTTCCGCCACACAGGGTGCAAGAAGGCGTACCGAGTCGAGCGCAAACGGCAGCCGAGGCCCGCCATTCGACGAGAGGCCGAGCAGTCCGACGCACGCCTGCAATGCGCCGTCGAGGAGACTCGGATGAAGCACATAATCGACGGCATTCGTCGCGGCGACGGGCAGACGCAGATCGGCCAGCACTTCGCCTGCTCCCTGGTGCACCGCCGTAATGGCGTGAAACGCCGGGCCGTACAACAGCCCGATCTCGGCGCATGCCGCATAGACCTCGCTCGGCGCGAGGTGCCGCTGCACCGTACGCGCTTCGAGCTGCGTCAGATCGAGATGCGCCGCTGCCGCTCCTGTCGTGAGAACGGCGCGGCCCTGACAGTGCACGATCTCCTCGCCGGCCGGCTCGCTGTAGATCTCGTATTCGACCTGGTCGTCCTCATCTGCCGTCAGTGCGATTTTGATCTCGCCGCTCGCGTCGACCACGACCGGCTGCATGAAGACGATGTTCTGCAGCTCCAGCAGACGTGCAACGCCGTCCGCGGGCAGCGATTGTTCGACCGCCGCACGCGCCATTTCGAGATACGCCACCGCCGGCAGCATCTTCTGACTCTGCCGGCCGCTCGCCTTCACCTGATGGTCGGCGAGGAAAAACTCGGCGCCGTCGAAGGTCGAGCTGTAACGCTGCTCGCGCAGGTCGGAGGTATTGCGGTGCAGCAACGGATGGAGCACCGGCGTGTGCTCCCGCAGCGTGCTCACGACTTCAGTTGCAGTTGCGGTTCGCGTTGCACCGAGATCGACCCAGTAGCGATCTTTCGCAAACGGATACGTCGGCAAGGAGACGCGTGGCAATTTCGCGCCGCCATACAGTTTGCTCCAGTCTACGTCC
>DASVUA010001007.1:0-6111 GCA_036387295.1 Thermoanaerobaculia bacterium
CCGCCGGCAGCAAAGAGAACGTCGGCGGGCTAAAGCCCGCCGCTCCACCAGAACGAACGACGCAGCACCGCTCCGTTACTCGATCAACTCGATTCCGCCGGTTTCTACCTGGGTGGCGGCGGGGGCGGCGGGGCCGCCTACGGCTCTCGAGAGGAAGAGATCGGTGTCGGGTTTGCCGTCGGGTGTGAAGCCGATGACGAGGTAGCGGTTTGCGGGCTGGAGGTATTTGTACGCATTGCCCCATGGATCGCTGAGCAGCGATTCGTCGAGGTAATGCGGCGCGAGTTGTTTCAGATCGGTGGGGAGGCGGCCGTGGACGTCGTTGTATTTCTCGAGTCCCTGGCCGATCGCTTCGATGCGCTGCAGCGAGATGGCTTTGCGCGTCGCCGTCATCGACGAAATGCCGCCGGTGAGCGGGCGGAAGTGGTTGAGCGGGTTCTTGACCGACGTCACGAGTGACGCCAGCGCGAGGAGCACGAGCAGCACGACGAGCGGCAGCGGAACCGGCGTCTCGGCCACTTCCGTGTCGTCGAGCGGCGCCGATTGCTGGATGACCGCTTCGGCGCTCGGGCCGCGCACTTCTTCGATGAGATCGCGCGTGACGAGCTCGTAGAGCGCCTTGTTGGTATCGAACTCCGGGAGGCGCGCGACTTCGACGATGTCGTTGACCGTCATCGTTCCGTCGACGAGGTCATAGATCGACTTCTCTTCCTGCGAGATGCGGATCGTGTCGGTGAAGCCGGCCTTTTTCTTCTTCAGCGGCCGGCCGTCGAAATCGATCTCGTCTGCCTCGTCCGCGCCGACGACCACGATCTCCTGGTCCGTCAGCTTCTTGCGGAAGACCATGTCGTAGGAGCGGATCCGCTTCTCGATGATCGGCCATTCGTCGATCATCCGCGCGCCTTCCATCAGGATCGATTCGGCGCTGATCGGCGTGACGTTGTCGCGGTCGTACTCGATCGTCGTCTCTTGCGAGAAGTGGTAATCGCCGTCCTTCCAGCGGAAGAGGCGATAGACGATCTGCATGATCTGCAGCTGGATCGCTTCTTTGAGCGATTCGGCCGAGATGATGCCGTAGTGCGTGAGCACATATCCGAGGCGCTGGAGCGTCTCTTTCTGGATCTCGAGCGCGCGGTTGAGCTGATCCTGGGTCAGGTAGCCGGTGCGGATCAGCACCGAGCCGAGACGGTTTTCGAGGCGGCGGTTGAGCGAGTCGGCGCCGACGACCTTGCCGTCGAGGAACGTCACCGTCACGGTGTCTTCCTTGCTGCGCAGCGTCAGCACGCCGGTCTTTCGCTGCAGGCCGATCAACTGAAAGATGTCGGCCAGACTGAAGTCGCGGAGTGTCCCTTCGAGTGCCATCCTAGGCCGCCGACCTCCGGCGGTAGACCGGCAGCGCGAGCACGATCCAGAGGATCACGGCGATCGCGATGGCGGCAATGCGGACGAGCATCTGCGCGACGTCGGCGGCGGGGCCGAGTGCCGGCGCGAGACGTCCGACCGTCAATGCGATGGCGACGAAGAGCGCGAACAGGAACGCGCCGATCACGCCCGCGACCGTCCGTCCTTCGAGCATCTGCGCCGCACCTGGAAGGAACGTGGCGAAGATGCGATTGCGGCGCGTCATCCCGGTCTGATGCTCGGTGACTTCCTCGAGCTTCTTCCGTTTCGTATCGAGCGACACGCCGTCGCGCTTGAGATAGATGTGGATGCACTGCGTGCAGTACGTCGTGCTCTCGCGCGCCGATTTGCAGCGGAAGCAGAACGTGCGGCCGCATTTGATGCACGCGTTGGCGAGGCCGCCGCTGCGCCGCCGCGTCCAGAGAAACACGCCGAGCAGGAGTGACACGAGCGCGCCGATCGTCATCGGATTCACCGCGCTGCGCAGCGGGTCGAACGACGAGTAGTTCCCGAACAGCGCACGCGCCGATTGCACGTTCGAGACTTCGCTGTTGATCGCCCACGCCTCGGCGATGGGCGGGTTGTACATGACGATCTTCTGCGGCGGCGGGGTGCGCGTGGCGCGCTCGACGAACGAGCGGTTCGCTTTGCGCGCGCTTTCGAGCATGCGCGCCTGCTGGTCGAACTTGTATGTTTCGCCGCTTGCAACCGACGCGTTGTAGAACGCGATGGCGAGCTTCGGATCGGCCTGCTGCGCCTTCTCGTACTGCGTCAGCGCCGCCTGAAATTCATTGTTGAGGAAGAGGAGATTGCCGAGGTTCACGAGCGCGCCGGCGTACTTTGGGCGCAGCTCGATGGCGCGGCGGTAATGCTGCTGCGCCTGTTCGTCGTTCCCCTCGAACGCGTGCATGTTGCCGGCGAGCAGTTGCAGCGTCGGGTGATCGGGAACGACGTTGATCAGCTCCTGCAGCCGCCGCAGCGCTTCCGGTTGATAGCTCTGATCGGCGCTCGAGATCGCGGCCATGACGACAGGGCTTTCGACGCCGGCGATGCGGTTCGCGGCCGCGTCGACGATGACCGGCAGAAGCGCGACGAGAATCAGCAGTACCGCGATCGCGACCCGCTCCGGAACCGTGGCGTACGCGAAGAAAATGGCGAACCAGTAGAACGCGAGCCACATCGGCCCGAGCCAGAGGAAAAGCGGGAGAAACAGCAGCGCGAACGCGAGCACCGAGACCGACCCGCCGCTGAAGCGCGCGCTCAGGATCTCGCGGAAATCGTGCGCCATCGAACGGCCGTAGCGGAAGAAGAGCGCGATCGCGAGGAGGATCGCGGTGACGGCGATCGCGAGCGCCGCCACGATGAGCAGATCGGCGCGGCTGAGAAGGTTCGTCCGGTAATCGCTGAACGCACGCCCGAAGCCTTTCAGCGCGACCGGAATCGCGTTCGCGAAACCGCTCGTGCGTGCGACGCGGTCTGCTTCGCTGAATGCCACCGCCGGCGCGCCGCCATCGAGCTGCGAAGCTGCCTTCGAGCCCCACGCTGCGATGTCGGGCGATTGCCGTTGTTCGCTCGCCAGCCCTGCGGCGCCGGCGGCGTATTGCGGAAACGTGGTGATGCCGTTCGTGCGCCCTGTCGTGACGAGCGCCTGCGTCCTCTGGTTCGCCGTGGCGATATCGCCTTCGCGTGCCGCCGCCGTCGCCTGCGGCCAGATGTCGCGCGGCGCGGCCTGCTGCGCGCGTACCTCGACCGATCCCGCGAAAGCGGCGATGGCGAATGCAACGGCAGCGATGCGGCGGATCATCAGATGGTCTTGGTGCGCTGAACGAAAGCGAGCTTCAACTCGCCGAGGTGCGTTTCGAGAAATTCCTGTTCGTCGGCGTCGAGATTGCCGCGCGTTTTGTCACGCAGCAGAGTGAGGATCTCGATCATCTGACGTGCTGCCTTGGTGTCGATCTTCGCCTGCGGTTCATAGGGATTGCGCAGCATGCCGAGGTACATGTAGCCCTGCGCGATGAGCGGCTCGATGAAGTTCGTGAACGGCGTGCTCGGGTTCGTCCCCTTCTCGGCCCCGCTGCGCTGCCGGCGATCGTCCGTGCCGGGCGGCGGCTGCGCCGGTGCCCGCTCGGGACGTCGTTCCTGGACAGGCTCGGGAGCCGGTTCGGGAGTGGGGCGCGACGGCGGCGGCGGTTCTGCGGGATGCGGATGAGACGAGTCCGAGGCGGTCGCCACCGGCGGATCCGCTGGATTGATCTCGTTCTGGAACTCTTCGCGAATCTCGCCGTCGGGCGTGAAGATCCGTTTGTCGGTGACCTTCAACTCCTTCGGCGACTGCTTCTCATTCGGCAAGACCGCCTCCCGCCCCTCTCGATCCGATGTCGTGTGGAATCAAGAGTTTGGAATCTTAGCACGCTGCTTTTGCGCGAAGCCGCGCGCAGAGGCTGCTTCGACGCCGGGGCTCACGATATCAGAAGCGGAAGGCGCGGATCATGGCGCGATGCACCGACGGGTCGGCCGCGATGCCCTGATGGCCGTCGCAGAAGAGCATCGCTTCGCCCGCGCTCGACACCGGAACCGTCCCGTCGCCCGGCTCGAAGAGGATGGCGGCGAGGTGCTGTTCGTTCGCCCGCAGCTCGTCGCGATAGAACGCGTACGTGCCGTCGCGGCGCTGCAGGATGCGGCGCGCGGTGGGGACGCAATCGCCCGCGATGACCGTCACCTTCTTAGCGGCGGCCGGTTTCGCGCGCAGCTCTTCACGGAACGCGCGCGCGGCGGCGAGTTGTGCGCGGACGTCGAGCGGCCATGAGGCGGGATCCCACAGATCGCGGTCGAGCGCGCGTCCTTCTTCGTCGACGAAGATGCGGCCGTTCTCCGGAAGCAGCTCGAAGATGAACGGCCACGTCGACACGGTTTGCGGATCGAACGTGCGTCGGATGAAGCGTTCGGGACGGACGAAGACGCGGAACGCGTCGGCGACGCCGTGCCGCGGAGGCGCGATCATGACGAGGTTCTCGACGTGCTCGCCCGAATACGCGAGCGCGACCAGCGCGCCGGCCGAGTGGGTCACGAGATCGACGTTGCCGTTGCCGCGCACTCGCTCAATGAGCTCGCCGAGGAGGCGCGCGTTCTCTCGCGCGGAGCGCCGCCAGTCGTAAGGAAACGCATGCAGGTCCTTCCCCTCGGTGTAGCCGCCGAACTTGCGCAGGCCGGCCGAGAGCTGCCAGCCCGTGTTGATCGGACCGCGCGAGCCGGCCCAGCCGGAGGGCACGAGCCGGTCGTCCGCATCGAGATCGACGTCGTCCGGATGATCGACGCGCCACACCGAGCGCGGCGTCCCCCAGACATAGCGTCCCGTCACCGGATCGAGCAGCCGCGTCACGCCGAATCCGGCGATCACGATCACCGGCCGTTCCGGCGCGCCGAGCGTCGCCACGTTCGCGCGGAGGTAGCCCCGGCGCGTCCGATCGGTGGTGTTACAGTGCGCCAGCGCGAAGAGCGCCGTCACACCCAAGATGAAGATTCTCCAGGTCCTCGAGTTCAATCAGTTCAACACCGGCTCCGTGCACCAGATGTTCCAGGCCGCGAGCGGTCTGCGCGAGCGCGGGCACGAGGTCGTCATCGCCACGAGGCCCGATCCGGTGATGGCCGCGAAAGCCGCAGAGCAGGGGATTCGTCATTACGGATTTCCGTTCCGCCATCATTTCGACATCGTCACCGTGAGCGGATTGCGCAAGATGCTGCGCGACGAGCGCCCCGATGTGATTCACGCGCACAAAGGGATCGCACACGGGCTGACGATGCTCGCCGCGTGGGGACATCCGGTCGGCGCGTTCGTCGTGAATCGCGGCGTGTCGTTTCCACTCGACCGCTGGAATCGCAACAAGTACCGGACCAAGCGCGTCGATCGCGTGGTCACGGTCTGCCGTCAGATCAAAGACGTGATCGTGAAAAGCGGCGGCTTGCCGGCCGACAAGGTGCAGGTCGTTTACGCCGGCACCGACGTCACGCATTTCGATCCGGCGAAATGGGATCCGCGCGCGTTCCGCCGCGAGAAGAACATCCCCGACGATCGCTTCGTCGTCGCGCAGGTCGGCGTGCGCGACTGGAAGGGTTGGAAAGAGCTCACCGACTCGGTGCTCGACGTCGCGGCGAAGCATCCGCACGTTCATCTGCTGCTCATCGGCTGCCGCAGCGAGGCGGAAAAGCGCGAGCTGGAAAGCTATGCGCAATCCCTCGGCATCGGCGCGCACGTGACCGGAATCGAATACCGCACCGACATGCCGAACGTGTTCGCGTCGTGCGACGTGATCGTGGACGCGTCGTGGGCCGGCACGGGCATCACCGGCACCGTGCGCGAAGCGATGGCGATGGAGAAGCCGGTCATCGCCACGAACGCGGGCGGGAACGACGAGCTCGTGTCGTCCCCCGAGGTCGGCTGGCTCGTCCCGATGAAAGACCGCGACACGCTGACGGGAGCGCTGCTCGAAGTCATCGAGAATCCCGCACGCGCCGCCGCGATCGGCAAAGCCGCGCGCCGGCACGTCGTGCAAGGTTTCTCGAAAGAGCTCCGAATCGCGAGCCTCGAAGCGCTCTATCGCGACATCCTCGATTCGAAGCGCGACTGACTCGACGTCCGAACGTCACGCTGATGCGTGGTGCTTGTGGAGCGGCGGGCTCTTAGCCCGCCGGTTTGTCGATGAACGTCGGCGG
>DASVUA010001008.1:0-5922 GCA_036387295.1 Thermoanaerobaculia bacterium
CCAGTTCACCGACGTTTTCGCGGGCAACAACCGCATCGCACGCCTGCCGTTCGGTTCCACCTCATTCGCCGGCACGCCGGATCGCGTGCATTACATCGCCGGTCCCGATCGCACCATCCGCGCGTTCGACTTTTCCGCGCTCGTGAATACGGTCGAGCGTTTCGAAGCGCAGCTCGCGCCGACCGGCGGCACCGACAACGCGATCCACGCGATGGTCCGCAGCGGTGACACGCTGTACGTCGCGGCAGGCGACGTCGGCCTCGCCACGATCGACCTGCACAACCTCACCCGCCCCTATCCGCTCGTCAGCTACGTCACCGCTGCCACGGCCAGCGTCCGCGCTGCAGGCGACAAAGCGTGGTTCGCGGACGCGGCCGGGAACATCACAGAACAGCGGATCGACATGAACGGCATCACACTCACCGGCGAGCGCGCGTGGTCGGCCGGCGCAGGCGCGACGATTCGCGACATGCGCAACAACGCGCTGCTCATCACGAACGGCAGCACGGCGGCGCTCTGGTCGCTCGCGCCAGCCACGCCGGTGCCCGCCTTCACCGTGACGTTCCCCGCGCCGGTGGCGAACGCGGTCCTCGGCGACGCGTATCTCGTCGCGCTTCTCACGAACGGGTCGCTGTACACCGTGACGATCGGTCAAGCCACGCCGCAGAAAGTGAATGCGCCGCCGATGACCCTGCTCGCGCGCAGCGGCTCAGCGATCATCGCGGCCGAGATCCGCGAGACTGAAGGCAACACCGTGCTGCACTACTGGCCCAATGGCGATCTGGCGGCGGCACCGCGCACCTTCACCGTCGCCGGCGTCGCCGTCGGCAACGTTGCGCTCGACGCCACGCGCGCGGCGATCTTCACCTTCAACGGCATCAACGTCATCGATCTGGCGAGCGGCGCGGCGCGCGTGATTCCCGGCTCGAACGGGGCCATCCCGCGGCAGCTCGCGTTCGCCGCCACCGACCTTCTGGTGCTCGACACGCGCAGCGTGCTCGTCTACGCGAACGCGCAGACGCTCGTGCGCGACCAGCGTCTTCCGGCCGACGCGATTGCGCTCGACGTCACCGGAACCGTGGCCGTGCTCGCGACGAACGAAGGTTGGGCGGCCGTGTCGCGCACGACCGCGCTGCCAGCGGCGGCGACGCCGTTCGGGAACAGTTACTTCACGAAAGTCTTCACCGGCGGCGAGCAGGTGTACCTCCACGGACGCGACGGCGTCGCGATCTTCAACGCCTCGCCGCTGCGCTACACGACGAGCGTGCGCGCTCCTGGTGCGGTCGACGCGGCGGCGAGCGACACGGCGCTCTACACGCTCGCTTCGAACGGGACCGTCTCCACCTGGTCGCCCTACGGCGTGCTGCTCGATCAGACGACGCTCGAGGAAGGTGCGGACGCGCAGATGCTCTCGATCGCGACTGCGCGCGGCGCGGTGTGGGTCGCACTCTCCACCGGCTGCACGAGCGGCGCATGCGTCCGCAAGACGCTGGTGGTCGATCCCGCCACGCTGATCGTGACGGCGACGCTGCCCGGCGCGGTGCGCGAGGTGGCGGTCTCCGGCACGCGCGCTTACGCGCTGTTCGACCAGCCGAACGAGATGCGCGTGCTCGATCTCACCTCGCCACTTCAGCCGGCGCAGATCGTGGCGGCGCCGCGACCCGCCTCGGCAACATCGATCGCGCACGAGAACGGCCGCATTCACGTGCTCGGTGACAAGCTCTACACCTTCTCCGATTCGACCCTCGCGCTGATCCGCGACCGGTTCACCGCCATCGCGCCCGACGACACGCAAAGCATTCGCATCGAAGGAAGCTGCGCGATCGTGACCGGCCGCTCCGAACATCCGGAGCTCTACTCGCTCCCGTCGTTCGCGCAATCGCCGTCATTCGAAGTGCCGTCGCCGGTTCGCTCGATCGCGACATCAGGAGGCCGCGTCTACCTCCTCACCGGACACTCGCTCGAGATCTGGTCCAACGAGCCGCTTCCCACGACCGGCAAACGCCGCAACATCCGCTGATGCAGAGTGCGGCGATGCAAATCGCCGCACTTGTGCGCCGGACGCCGATAGACTGCGCGTCATGAAAGTCGCCTTTTCCTCCGACGCGCACGCCTACCGCATCACGCTTTCCGATCCGCCGCTGCACATCCTCGACATCACCATGCTCGAGGAGCTGCGCGAGGCGCTCGGCCGCGTGACGAACGACCGGCACGCGCTGATCATCGAGGCTTCAGGCGAGAAGGCGTTTTCTGCCGGCGCGAGCGTGCAGGATCACCTCGGCGACCGCGTCGCTTCGATGCTCTCCGCGTTCCACGATTGTTTCCGGCTGCTGGCGCGCCTCGATCTCGTCACCGTTGCACTGGTGCGCGGCGTGGCTCTCGGCGGCGGCTGCGAGCTCGCGCTGGCGTGCGATTTCGTGCTCGCTTCCGATCGCGCGCGGTTCGGCCAGCCGGAGATCAACCTCGGCGTCTTCCCTCCCGTCGCGGCGTATCAACTCTCGCGGCAGACCGCTCCGAGGAAAGGGCTCGAGCTGCTCCTCACCGGCGATCCAGTCGATGCGCAAACCGCCGAACGGCTCGGTCTCGCGAACGCCGTCTTTCCCGTGGCCGAGTTCGACGCGCGCGCGGACGAGTGGCTGCAGTGCGTCTACCGGCAAAGCGCCTCGACGATTCGCTTCACGAAAACAGCGTTCCGGCTCGCGCAGGCCGCCGACTTTGAAGATCGTCTCGCCCGCGTCGAGCGGCTCTATCTCGAGGAGCTGATGCAGACCAGCGACGCGAACGAAGGGCTCAATGCGTTCATCGAAAAACGGAAGCCGGAGTGGCAGGGACGCTGATCAACGGTCGCGGCGCGACGGAGCGGGCCAGTCGAGCGGCAGGCCGTTCCGGATCTCCTCCCATCGCTCGATCCGGATCTCCCCTTCACGCACGACCAGCGCGCGCGTCGTCGAAACGGCGATCAGCGCGACCGTGACGAGCAGCGGCACGACCGCCTCGCGCAGCTCGACGCGCGTCAGCTGTTCGAACTTCGCCTGCCGCGGAAGGAGCGTCGCGATGAGCGCGGCGCCTGCCAGCAACGCCGCCCCGACCGCACCTTCAAGCGACACGAACGCGATTCCGACGCACGTCGGAACGATGGCCACGAGCAGCCAGAAGCGCGATTCATACACATTGCCGAGCAGCGCGATGAAGCGCCGCATCGCGAACATCGCCACGATCCATCCGGCGACCAGAGACAAGCTTCCGGCGATCGCGGCGGGAGGGAGATCGGTGCGCACGCCGTGAGAGGCGAGGCGAGCGATGCCGAACGTCGCCATCACCGCCGCGAGGATGTAGCCGAACATCCGTGAGGCGAGCGAAGGGCCGCCCGGCCACAACTTGCTGATCGCGAGCGCGAGCAGCACCGCGCCGGCCGCGAACCAGCCGGCGACATGCAGGTGAATCCGATCGGCTTCTTCGTCGCGGCGCACGAGCTCCACGTCGGCCGGATCGGGCTCGAGCCGCTCGCGCGTCGTGTCCCATGGCGAGGCGTAGACGATCCAGGCGCGCAGTCCCGCATCGCGCAGCACGAGCAGCTCCAGCGTCGAGACCGCCACGTTCACCAGCCACGCCGCGAGCAACACCTGCCCCGCGCCGGCCAGCGCCAGCCGCCACAGCGAAGGCCGCGGACGATATTCGTGCATGAATGCGAGTCTGCGCGCAACCCGCGGCGGCGCGCAACGTAGAAACAAACCGCATCCCCATGCGCGCGCAGCGAGTTGCACCCCCTGTGTCATCATGACCTCGATGGACGTCGTACCCGAGAACCCGCGGCGGCGATTCTCGCCAGCGCTTCTGCTCTGGGTCGGAAGCATCGTCACCATCGTCGTCACGAATTACGCCGACCGGCTGCTCGACCGGTTCGACGCGTACATCCCCGGCCTGAGCCTCGTTCAGTTCGCCGGCTGGCTGCTGTTTTTCGCAATCACGCTCTACGCGTTCACGATCTTCGCGCGCTGGCTGCTGCAGAAGCTCTTCTGGACGGTCGGCCGCCGCCTCTTCCTCAGTTACGTGATGATCGGCGTCCTGCCGTTCTTCCTCTTCGCGGTCCTGCTCGCCGCGATCCTCTACGTCGTCGCGGCGGTCGCCACCCAAGCGAGTTTCCGCGCGGAGCGCCAGACGAGCCTCGGACACCTCGAGGCGCTCAACTCCGAATACACGTCGCGCGGCATGCGTCCGCGCATCGAAGGCCTCGAGCTCTACGACACCGCCGACGCGACCGGCCAGCAACTCCCGCCGTGGCTGCGCGAAACGACGTACAGCGGCTTCGTGCTCCGCGAGAAAACGCCGCTGCTCGTGTCGGCCCGCCGTTATCCCGGCGGACGCGCGGTCGTCCTCTCCTTGCCGATGGACGAGCGCTGGGCGCGGCGCATCGAAGAACAGGGCGGGATGGTCGTCGCCACCAAGATCGCGGAGAAAGAGCGCGAAGGAATCTCCGTACGCGAAGGCGCCGACTTTGACGAGTTCGGCGAGCGCGGGCTGACGTTCGGCCGCATCTTCTTCTTCGACATCACCGAAGCGGGCGGGATGATGAACTGGGAAGACGGCCGTCCCGATCCGCGCAAACGGCTCTTCACGCTGATCTCGAATCCCTTCTCGAACCTCATCCAGTTCTACTTCGGCGGCGCGACGAACTCGCAGATCATGCGCGCGATTTTCTGGGTGCTGGTCGGGCTCGCGGCGGCGCTGATGCTCGCCTACTTTGTCGCGACGGCCTTTGCCGGCGTCCTCATTTTCTCGATCTCACGAGCCGTGAACCGCATCGAAAAGGGGACGCGCGCCGTCGAGCGCGGCGACTTCAGCTATCGCATCCGGATGAAGCCGCACAACCAGCTCGGCGCGATGGCGCAGTCGTTCGACCGGATGACCGAATCGATCGGCTCGCTGCTCGTGTCGGTCACGGAAAACGAGCGGCTCCAGAGCGAGATCGCGATCGCGGCGACCATCCAGCGCAACCTCCTGCCAAAAGAAGGGCCGAAGTTCCGCGGCGTCTCGTTCTCGGCCCACTTCGAGCCGACCGCATCGATCGGCGGCGACTATTACGACGTCTTCAACATCGATAAATCGCGACTGGCCGTCGCGATCGGTGACGTCTCGGGGCACGGCCTCTCCACCGGCCTCGTGATGGCGATGGTCAAGGCGGCGATCACGACCCTCGTCGAAGAAGGAGCGGACGAGACGTCGCTGTTCAAGCGGCTCAATGAGCTCGTGTTCCGCTCGACCGAGCGCCGCGCCTTCATGACGCTCGCGTTCACGATCTTCGATCTCGAGCGCGGCACGATCCGCCACACGAACGCGGGGCATCTCTACCCCTACCTCGTGCGCCGCGGCGAGAGCGCGCCGATCGCGATCGAATGCCCGTCACTTCCGCTCGGCGTGCGCGAGAACCTGCTGACGCAAACGACTGAGGTCGATCTGAAAGCGGGTGATGCCGTCGTCTACCTCTCCGACGGCATCGTCGAAGCGCAGGACGAAAACGGCGATCCCCTCGGCTTCGATCAGCTCGAAGCATTGCTCGCCACGCAGATCGACGCCGCCCCTTCCACCATCCGCGACGCCATCCTCGACGCGGTCGCACGCCACTCCGGCACCCGCCAGGCCGACGACGACCGCACCGTGATGGTCGTCCGCTTCGACAGCCTGATGAAACCGATCGAAGTCGCAGCGATCGACCCGATCGTCGAACCGCTCACCGTCTCATCCTGAGCAGCCGACACGTCTCTGGTGGAGCGGCGGGCTTTCAGCCCGCCGACGCTATCGACAGCCGGCGGGCTAAGAGCCCGCCGCTCCACCAGCACGACGGCGAATACGTGGAATCAGCGGCTGCGCGTGCGTTGCGTTGCGCAACACGACGCGCGCTTCGAGCCGCGGTGAAAACCGTCG